>JAFGWW010000134.1 GCA_016936955.1 Planctomycetota bacterium
CAGCATCTCCCGCGTGTAGACAAGGCCGGTCGGGTTGTCGGGATGGACATTACCGATGGCGATGATCTGCGGATTATATTTGAGTTACATGCGGATCTGCTCGATGTCAGGCTGCCATCCGTTATGGGGATCAAGATTATAGACCAGGCGCGGATAGTCGCCACGCTTCCATTCGTTGGAAGAGTGGGTGGGATAGCACGGGCTGGGCATGAGAATTCTCGCATCCCTGCGCACCACGTCGTAAACCTTGTCAACCGCGTCGGCGATGCCGTTCACGAAGAGAATATCGTCAGCCGTAATCTGGGTGCCGCCGCGCTCGTTCACCTTGGCGGCAAGAAACTCGCGGGTATCGTCGACGCCCTTGCTCGGGCAATAAGCCCATGACTTCGGTTCTTCAACAAGATCGTGCACAATCTCGACAATCCACGGCTCGACCTTCTCGCCCATGGCGATGGGATCGCCAATATTTTCCCATGTAATGTCAACGCCGAGGCGCTTCATCTCATTCGCCACCTCGACAATCTGCCGGATCTCGTACTCGAGATGCTTTACGCCTTCGTGAACAATTCTGGTACGCATCGATAACTCCTGTGTTCGGGCATACAATAAGGCCCGGTTAAAAACATCAAGTTCTCACCTCAAAGGCAAACCACCATTATGTATCCGGAAGAGCAAAAATCAAGGGTAGGTTGCCTGATAAGGTGAAAACACCCTATCAGGTCATAGCGAAGAACTCGTCGGCGTTCTTGATTTCGCCAACGATCTGCATCATAAGCCGGTCGGCGGCGTCCCAGTCCAGCCCCAGGGCCTGCCACGCCTGTTCGTCAAGGCAGGGAACTTTTTTATCGCCCGCGGAACCGATACTGAGCGACCTTACCAGCAGATTCCCCACATGCACCGCCGCCGCGAGTTTGGGTGCGACCACGGCCTTGGAAGGATCGGAGTAAAACCGCACCGAATCCACGATAAACTCGGGCAGGTTCCATTTTTCGAGAAGCAACCCGCCGACCTCGCAGTGGTCGTAGCCAAGGACTTCGTGCTCGGCTTCCAGGAAAAGGCAGTCCTTCTGCTTTACCACAGAAATGACTTTTTCGAGATCCTCATTCAGATGCTGGTTCATCACCACAAGCCCGACCCCGTGCAGCAGCCCTGCCATGAACGCGTCTTCGTCTGACACCCCCTCGACATTCTTAGCCACCGCCGAGGAAGCGATCGCCGTGCCGATGGAATGGCGCCAGAAATCCTTGAGGTTGAAGCCGCTCTTGCTGCGGTTCTTGAACGCATCGAAGATAAAGGCGGAGAGCGCAAGGTTGCGGACTGTATTGAAGCCCAGAATAACAACCGCGTAGGTTATGGTGGTGATACGCCGCGCAAAACCGTAATAGGGAGAGTTGACCAGCTTGAGGATCTTCGCCGACAGGGAGACGTCGCGCGAGATAACGTCGTTGATGTCGCCCGCCGAGGTCGAGGGGTCGGTAATCATGCGATTGAGCTTCGCTACCACGTCGGGCAGCGTGGGCAGGTCGGAGATATCGTTGACCAGCGCCTTTACATCACTCATGAACCGCACCTTTCCTCGCCCATTTCAGGGAGAGCCGGTAAAGCTCCCGCATATTCGGGTCGCCGAGAACGTCGCTGAACGCGTGCTCGATACGCGCGATCTGCTTCTTCGCCGCGTCGCTGAGTTCCTCTTCGCCCGCCTCGGCCTCCATCGCCTTCTCGGCCGCGTCCTTCGCGTCATTTACCGCGACCTGTTCCGGATCGGTAACAACCACATTCTCGATCCCGCGGCGCGAGAGCATCCCCTTGTGCTTTTCGCCGATAGAAGTCCCCACGCCCAACAGCACGTTGCCGTTGTCGTCCAGCACATCAGTGCCGAGGATCATGCCGTCCTCGATCTGGGACAAGGGAATTTTTTTCAAGGGTCAAGCTCCTTCAAGCCATGACAAAATATCAGATAACTAATTAAAGGGCAAGCTTTTTAACCGCCTAAAAGCGTTTGCGGTTGAAACACAGTATGGCAACCATCAGAACCGCCGTAGAATAAAGCACCGCATAGGCGATGGACTGGAAGAGTTCTCCGTCAATTATATAGCGCCCGTGGTTAAGGGGCGGGCCGAAGACCACGCGGTTACGGACCTCGAAATGGGTAAGGTTAGGCAAAATCTGATACATCACCCAGCTGAAAGGCTTCCAGAAAGACTGGGTGCTGGCAACCGCGTCGGTCAGGTGCTCGCCGGTCATATTCGCCACCGATTCGTTGGAAAACTGCCGCTCCACCAGATCCATCAGGCTCGGGGTAACGTGCCCGATAAGGTATGCGCAAAATGTAAAAATCGCCGCGAGAATCGGGCTGGCTACCGAACTGAACAGAATCGCAAGGGCAGTCACGACCATCAGTTCAAAATAAACCATGACAATCGCATCAACATACATTCCCCAATTCACCGCCCCCGCCCCGCCCGACCCAGTCGCCGCGACATAATAAACAAATGCGGTGGAGATGAAGCCCATGGAGAAGACGATCGAGAGGAGAACCCCCTGCAATCCGAGAAATTTGCCAAGCACGAACTGGTAACGCTTGACAGGTTTGGAGAGAATGGTGTAGATGGTGCGCTTGTCGATCTCCTTGTAGATCAGCCCCGTTCCGACAAAAACGCCGATCAGCGCGCCGAAAAGACTCACCACCGCGAGGGAGAAATGCTGCACGATCTGCAGTTCCTCACCCACCGAGACCCAACCCAGCCCCTGGCTCGCGATAAGCATCATCATGGCGAAGAAGACGATGACGTATAAAACCTTGTCTCTTATTGATTCGCGAAACGTGTTGAGAGCGATCTGATATATCTTGCTCATTTGTCGCCTCCCCCGCTCCACGCGCCGATATCCGCGCGGCTCTGTCCGGTTGTGCGCATGAAATATTCCTCAAGCGACTCGCGGGCCGGGCGGAAGAGGGTAAGATGCGCGCCCTGCGCCATGAGTTTCGCCACAGCCTCCTCGGCATCGGAGCCGTTCTCGAATACGAAGTATGTAACCTTGCCCTGATCGACCACGCTCTGGGCTTTTACGGAAAGTTCTTTCCGGCAGCTTTCGGAAACGTTCTCGGCCGCCACTTCGATCTGCGCTTCCTGGTTGCCGACCAGTTCGTCAACCGTCCCGGCGGCGGAGAGTTTCCCACCCATCAGCAAACCGATCCGGTCGCAGATCATCTCCATGTCAGAAAGAATGTGGGAAGAGAAAAATACGGTCAGCCCCCGCTCCTTAAGCGAGAGGATCGCCCTGCGCACCTGCCGCCGGCCAACGGGGTCAAGCCCGCTCATCGGTTCATCAAGGATCACAAGCCTCGGCTCGTTTACC
>JAFGWW010000135.1 GCA_016936955.1 Planctomycetota bacterium
GTTGTCGGCGAGTTCGCTGCAGACCGAGAAGACGATCTCCACAATCTCGTCCTCCTTCTCGCTCTCCGTGCCCTTGAGGCCGACGGTGAAGAAGGTGTCGCGCTGGTAGTTGGCGTAGCCCGAATCGGTCAGCTCCTCGCCGAGCTTGGAGTCGATCAAAGCCTTGCGCAGAGGCGAGGCGGCGTTGCCGAGAAGGTAGTAATCCAGAATCCCCATGGAGAGCGACTTGATCGGGTCGGTCAGGTCGTTGGTGAGGAAGTTGACCGTAATCGCCGTCTTCTTCTCCGCCGTGTCTTCGGGGCCAACCGGGTAGGGGATGGTTGCGCGCACCGGCTCGCTCCAGCGCGGCTGCTCGTCGATGGAGGTGTCGATGCTGATTGCGTCGAATTTTGAGAGATATTCATCGTCGAGAAACTTCATATGCTTCTCGGTCGGGATGTTGCCGTGCACGAAAAGCAGGGCGTTTGACGGGTGGTAATAGCGGGCGTGGAAATTGGTGAACTGCTCGTAAGTCAGTTCGGGAATAATCTCCGGGTCGCCGCCCGAGTCCTTGCCGTAAGCGTTGTCGGGGCAGATAGACCTTGTCAGGTTACGATCGATAATCCCGTCGAGATCGGAGTATGCGCCCTTCATCTCGTTATAGACGATGCCCTTGATGATGAGGGGGCTCCCGGTGTTGCCGGGCTCGGCGAATTCGTAATGGTGGCCTTCCTGCTTGAAATGCTTCTCCGTAATCAGGGGATGGAAAACCGCGTCGCAGTACACGCCCGCAAGGTTGAAGAAGTCCTTCTCGTTCATGCTCGCGCAGGGGTAGACCGTCTTGTCGGGATAGGTCATGGCGTTGAGGAAGGTGGCGAGGCTCGTCTTGAGCAGCTCCACAAAGGGGTCTTTCACCGGATACCGCTTCGAGCCGCAGAGCACGGTGTGCTCCAGGATGTGGGGCAGGCCCGTGTCGTCCGGCGGCGGGGTGCGGAAGGCGGCGGAGAAGAGGCTCTCCTCGTCCTCGGTGTAAAGATGCAGAAAGCGCGCGCCGCTCTTGGGGTGTCTGGCCTCGATTGCGAGTACGCGAAGCTCCTCCAGCGGCGTAATCTTCTCGACCCTGAACCCGTGAAGCTCGTCGCCGACCGAGAGGTTTGTCTGTGGAATCTGGGGCATGTTATTTTTCCTTTTGGTGAAGAGGGCGGTAAGGAGATATGGATCCTCCGGAGCCTGTTATGCATCCATGTCAATTATAGTGATGAACCCGTCATCATGTTCCTGACATGCGACAATGAAATCGGGAGTCTTCTTAAGTTGCTGAAAAAGTTCCGTCTGAATGATTCGCTGAAGCGCCTCTGCAATGCCATCGCGTATCATCTTCGTGCGCAGCTCGTAATAGGACTCATCATCTCTGGAATCTTCATCGATGAATTCATCCAGAAATTCCAGGATAAACTTCTCCTGTTCGTCCTCTTCATCCTCTTCATCCTCGTCATAGTCTTCGTCGTCTTCATCGACTACGCAGGATTGGTAGCGCCAGCAGCCAATGTGCTCGAGAGGCGTTTCCCCTTCAACATAATCTGTGAAACGGGAAAGGTGCTCCTTGATGAAGTCCAATTCGAGCTGGTGATGTTCATCGGTATCAAAACAGAATCCAAGGCATTCGTTGCCTAAATCGAAGTCAATGCCGAAGGCGCGTATCTCGCAGTCAACCACTTTGATGAATTCGGCAATCGCTTCCTCGCCCTTCTCGCATATCGCGTTTATGAATTCCTCTTTCATGGTACTCCCTTTCTTGCCGAATAGTTATTTCTGTCATTCTGAACGTAGTGAAGAATCTTTGAATAAGGAATCGGTGATGAAAAATATGTAATATAAGCCGGGCGCACACATTCAGGCATGGCGCATATCATTGCCAAACTGAACGATGCAAACAGGGGAAAAGCCTATCAGAAAACCACCTTCAATACAATATAGATAAGGATAATCGCGATGAGCACAACCGCCGCGGCGCCGAGTTTGTTTTTGTAAAGAACCCCGCCGAGGTCGGAGATATCCTGCTTCGTCTCCTTGATCTCGTCCTCGATCTCCAGCGCCCGCTGCAGCGCCTCGGCCTTGCCCTCCGGCTCCATGCAGAAACGCAGCACATACTCCCCGAGGTTCTGGTGGGCCTTGTCGAGATCGAGTTCGGCCTTCTTCCTCGCCGCCTTGGCCGCTGCGATATCCTTGGCGGCGAGAGCCTTCTCCTTGGCCCCCGACGCGGAGGTGTAACGCCTGTCCGCCGCTTCGATGAAACCCTTCACCTCTTCCATGCGCTTGCGCGTTCCCTCAACGCGGAAGAGGCTCTGCCCGCCGTCGTCCATGGTCTTGGGGTTGAGCATCTCCTGTTCGAAAGCTGCGCTCCCGAGTTCGCGGCAGATGCGGTTGAGTTCAAGGTTGAGGGCGGCGAGCTTCTTTCCCGTCTTCGCCATCTCCCCCGCGGTCTTGAGCCCGTCCCACGCGCGGCCCGCCCCCTTTTTCGCCGCGCTCGATGCCTTGCCGAAAGTCTCTTTAAGCTCCTCGTCCATCCGCTCTTCCGGGGTGGCGGGTTTCTCCTTCTGCTGCGCGGTTGGCTTCTCCTCCGCCGGCACTTCATCAATCGCCGTAAGCTCCAGCGGCGTCTCGCTCGGGGCTTCGGGTATAACTATCACCGCGCCGCAGGTCTTGCACCGCGACTTCTTGCCCCCGTTCTCGTCCGCAACCTGATACTTCTTACCGCATTCGCAACTGAAGCTGATAGTCAATGCCGTCTCCGCTAGAAAATTGTGCAGCCCTATTTATTACCCTTTGCCTTTTCCGCAGCCTTGAGTTTCTCCTCCCTCTCTTTCAGATCAGCCTTGAAAGCCTTGACGAGATCCTCCATCATGCTTGCGGCGTTGTCGAGACCGGTGAAGGTTATTTTTTCGGTATACTCCTTCCCCTTGCTCTCCTGATCTGGTTTCACCTTTGCGCTGAATTTTATGCAAGCCTCCCTCGGCCGCAGGCTCATGCCGTCTTCGATAAAGACAACCTCATTCCGGTTGTATATGAAAATGCTCGTGCCGTCCGACGCTCCCGATACTGACATGACAACATGGTCGCCCGCCACATAAGTGCCGGAGGCGTCGCTCATGCCAGCCGCTTGCGCAAGGGCTTTGCCGATAGCTCTCGCCAGCTCCCCGCCGCTGGAATTCGTGAAGCGGATTGTTCTGACGCAGGGCTCGGAACCATTCTCCCCTTCGGCTCCGCTGTTGAGGACAAAGCTGATATAAGCCCCGCCAGAATCCTTCCCGTCCCGGAGAAAAACCAGTTCGTTCCGGTTGAATATCAGGTGCGATATCTCCGACTTGGTCTTGAGCTTGCCGAAAGATACGATAACGCTCTCGCCATCGCATACAACCGCCTTCTCCTCCCCCCTGCACGCGGCAGGAACGCAGAATGCGGCCAGAATGAAAAGTACGGTGCAATAACGCATAAGGCCTCCCCGTGGTCGCTTACTCCCCGACCGTGACGCTTTCCAGAATTCTGGTCAGCTGCTTTTCCTGATCCTCGGTCAGGTAGCTGAGGACGAAGGCAAGGGCGTAACCTTTGCTGATGCGCACGATATAGCGCTGCGAAACAAAAGTGGGACCCACGTTAAGCTGCGTGTCCTGGGCGAGGAATTTCTTCCCGCAGATCATGACCTCCTTCGGTTGCCCCACAAAGATCGCGTTTATCTTCCCCATCCGGTAAACCTTCTTGAGGTTGTCGATATAATCCTCCGACTTGTTGAGGCCGGGAATGTGGGAAACCTTTTCTGCCATGCACATGATGCCCATGTTGCCCGTGGGGGCTGGGATCTGCGGGTCGTGCTCGAAAGCTGTGAGAAGGTTGAGGGTGCTCTTCTTCGAGGACTCGACCGAGCGTTTAAGCTCGTCGCTGTTTTTCGAGAGCATCTCCGAGCCCTTGTCGATATACTCCTGCCGTTTCTCCGCGCCCTGTATGAACCACCCATCCGGCAGCGGCACCTCAAGCCCGAAATATTCGTGACTGAATACGTTCCCTTCCTGCTTGCCATAACCGATATCAGCCACCGGCGACTTGAGCGGCATCAATAACTGCTGCACCACCGCCGCCACCACAACCGCCACAATTACCAGAATCAGAGTTTTTGAACTGCCCATTTTTTTGTCTCCCCCATCGAAAGTATTATCTGCCCACTTTAATCCCGTTAATGAATTTATCCAGCCCCACGGCGTCCTTGTTCTTCTCCGCGTATTGGAAACTGAAAACCAGTATATAGCCCCCGGCCTTACGTGTGAAGGTGCTGTTTATTACCGGATAGAGCCCGCCCTTGATCTTTAATGTATGCCGGTAAAATTGTTTCCCCCCGATCTCCACCGCCTCCGGTTCGCCCTCTGGCTCCATGCTGACGCCGTACTCGGCGAGGTCGGCCTGATTGTAATTGGCGCTGTTGAGTTTGATTATCTGGGTTTCGTCAAGCATCCTCGTGCTCTCGTCAAGCTTCTGGGCGGTGCAGAAAAAGCCGGACGGATAGACCGATGCGAAGTCGAAATTGTTCATGACCTCCGGGGTCGGATTGTCGGGAAGTTTGCCGTGGTGCTTTACCATCTCAAGCAGCAGGTACATGCCGCTGTTTTTTTCGTATGTTTTTTTAAGCTTGTCCAGTTCCTCGGGGCTGGGCACTTTTTTCTTTCCCGTGGATTCGGTCGTAAGCTTGTCGAATGTCTTCCACCCCTCCGGCATCCTGATCTCGAGGCCGAAATAATCATGTTTGTAAACGCCATTCTCGAATTTGCCGTGGTCGATATCCGGCGCCGGCGGTTCGGGCTGGGTAGCCGTGAGGAGACAGGCGAGCAACGCTCCCCCGATAACCAGAACAA
>JAFGWW010000136.1 GCA_016936955.1 Planctomycetota bacterium
ATGTATCCTCATCCGTTCGGCGTTTGCTGCTGCAGATCAAGAGCGTGTTCCGACATCAGACCCCGCCACGCGCGAGAACCTCTTCGTAATCTTCAAGCATCTCGGCCAGAAGCGCGGGGGTGTCGATACCGTAAGGGCAACGCGAGGCGCATGCGTTGCAGTGGATGCAGTTATTTATCCGTTTCATCTTCTCCTGCCAATCCGGCTCGAGAAAACCTGCCGTCGGCGCGCGGCGCAGGAGGAACTTCATCCGCGCGGCCATCGGGATCGGAATATCAGCCGGGCACGGCAGGCAGTAGCCGCAGGCGCGGCAGAAACTCTTGCCGAGTTCGTTGCGGTATTTCTCAATCTTCTCAAGCATATCGTCATCGACAACGGGCGGATTGGCATCAAGAGCGATAAACTCTTCAAGCTCCTCCATGCGTTGAACGCCCCAGATCGGCACCACGTTCTCGTACTGGCGCAGGAATGCAAAAGCCATCCTCGCGTCGGCCAGAAGCCCGCCGCAGAGCGCCTTCATGGCGATAAGCCCGACATTCGCCTCCGCACAGATTTCGATAAGCTCCAGATCCTTCGGCGCGGAGATTGCGCTGAGCGGAAACTGCATGGTCTCGTAAAGGCCGGAAGCAACCGCCGTCTTTGCGTTGTCAATACTGTGGTTGGTCAAGCCGATGTGCCGGATCATGCCCTGCTCCTTGGCGCGTACCAGTCCTGCATAGGAGGAGTCGGCCTTATCCGGATTGGGCAGCTCCTTCGGATTGTGAAGCTGGACGATGTCGATGTAATCGGTCTTGAGGCGCTTGAGGCTGAGTTCGATATGGGCAAGCACGCTGTCGCGGTCGCCCGCGCCGCTCTTGGTAGCAATAACGATATTCTCGCGCACGTCGGAGAGGGCGAGGCCGATCTTCTCCTCGCTGTCGGAGTAGGCGTTGGCGGTATCGAAAAAGTTTATACCCGCTTCGTAAGCGCGCCGAAGAATTTTCGCGGCAGTCTCAAAATCGACACGCTGCACAGGCAGGGCACCGAAGGCGGTGCGGGTAACCTCAAGTCCGGTCTTTCCGAGGGTTATCTTTTCCATGACATCTCCTCTCGATCAAATCAGGGCAATGAAAACATTATATTCTTTTGCGCCGCGACTTTTAAGACAAAAGCCTACTCGCCGAGCTTCTTCCCCATGCGCACGGTGGCGCGCACCTTGCCGAAACCGAGAGCCGCAAAAAACTCCTCGGCACCCGCAAGGTTTTCGTCTGCGGGGAAATCGATCTTCACATGGCCCGCGCCCCGGTCTTTCAGCTCCGCAACCCCCTCCTCCACCAGCATCCGCCCGATGCCACGGCGGCGGTACTCGGGAAGGACGACAACATGCTGGATCTCGGAAGCGAAGGTATTGACCGCAATCGCGCCCACTGCCTTCTTCCCGTCCCACGCGAAGTAAAGGCAGTTCATCATATCCATGTTCGCAAAGTACCAGTCATCGGCCGCCATCAGCTCATCCTCGGCCGTGGCGCCCGGAATTCCCGCCTCTTTCGCCCGCGCCGCCTCGTCCTCGAAAGGCTTCAGCAGACAGGCCTTGAGCAACTCGCCAAGCAGGCCCTGATCGTCAAGCTGGGCCACACGGATTTTAATCTCGCTCATTCAACGTTTCCTTTTCATATACGCTCTCCCGCAGTGCGGGTATTGTCAAAAAAGGAGAATACCAGATCGGCCCGCCAAAAGGAAGGGGAAAGGGGAAACAAAGCCCATACATGCAGGACAAAAAATCGGCCCCGACAAACGCCGGGGCCGTATTGGCTGCACACGCACAAATTTTACGGTTACTCTTCCCATTGCACCCTCTGTCCGACCGTCCGGCCCATCGGAGTGTGTGGCGGGAGTTCGCTCTCGAAGAGTGTCTCGAAATCCCAGTCGCGTTTGGGTGGGCTGTAACGGGCATCTGACCACTTGCCGCGGGCGTATTTGCTCCGCCAGAGCACGACAAAGGAGCCCCGCACAAAGCAGTTTTTGCTGCCCCAGTTCTCGTGGAAGCGCGGGAGGTTTTCAAGGCCACCGCCGTAACCGTCGCGCCCCGCATGAACCGCGCTATCAATCTCGCCGGTATCGCTGTTCAGAACGCCCGTGGTCTGGTTGCCGACCGCCATAGCTGAATTATAAAAAGTATCGCTCGCGGCACCGTAGGTTCCGCTGTCATTGCTGCCGCCGCTCTTGTTGAAATTTTCGGAGAGCAGGTTTACAGAGTCGGCAAAAATCGCGGCCGGAATTTTCTTCGCCGCGTTTCCGTTCACATCAACCAATGCGCTCCCGTCCGGGTTCGTCCCGCTCTCATACTTCTCACGGTTGCTCGCCGTAATGTCCGCGCTCTCCGGCGCACCGACATTAAAGTCACCGAGGATGTAAACCGGGTTCTGGGTCACCATCATCAACCCGCGCTCTTTCTTCGGATCACTGGCCAGTTCCGCATCGCTGTAGCGTTTGAGCTGGCTGCCGTTGACGAGGCGGATTCCGTTCGGGTCCGGTTCGCTGACCATATTTCCGCTGCCGTCATACTCGGTCGGCCGCGCGGTCCTGTCGGCGACATAAAACATGCCGTTAATCGGCCAGAGCGAGCTCTCGCGGTTAGCAGGATCGTCGGCTGACCCATGCTTGTTTTTCAGCGCCCCGTGGGACAGAACGTCCATATCCACCTCAAGTATCGGAACGCTCCCGCCCTCGCGCTTGTCATAAGTAGTCTTTATCGTCACCAGACCAGCCACGCGCGGATCGGAGGATGGAATCTCCACGCCATCGTGCCAATAGCGGACATTACCGTCCACGCCCCTGATAATGCAGAGCCCACCGGCAGCACCATCCGAACTGCTCTGCATGGCGATCTCGTGGAACTCGCCGCCCGAGGTATAATCACCGGCTGGGTCTGGCTTGCCGTTCGCGTCATACCGCTCGCGCCCTTCGTCAAGAGCAGGATCAAAATCGCGCAGCGCGTCTTTCGAGTCCACGTCAGGCGGAACCCATTCGCTGACGCCGTGGTCAATAGTCTTTGCCGTGCCTTCCCACATCTCCTGCGAACCGGTTTCCCACGGGCTGGGAAGATCGGCCTGCTCCTCCTCACTGTAATGCGCGTCGAGATAATCCTGATTGTAATTGCTGTCGTAACCGGAATAGGTGCCCGGAGCCTGCAGGTAATTATCAAAGCGCGACCAGTTGGCGTCTATCCGGTTCCCCGACGCGTCATAACCGGGCAGGCCTTTCTTCTTCATGAAAACCGTGCCATCCCACCGGCCGAGGTTGTACTCGTCCTTACGCATATGGTACATGCTTCCCGCGCAACGGACATAATCGGAATTGATATACATGAGGCTTCCGTCGGGGCAGATATACATATCCTTGTTACAATGCATGCGCCCTTTGATATTCATGTTCGCGCCGGCGGTTACCTCGAAGTCGGTATCGTAAAAAGCGAAGTACTGGAAAAGCGGGGTCTTGGCGATAGTCATGGTGCGCTTGATCGTCTTGGTGAAGACCGCATCCTTGTCGGTAGGGGACGGCATCTCGGCGGTCACACTGAGCACGTAACCGGGGATTTTGGTCTTCTCCCCGGTGAAAGCGTCGGTCATGTCCAGCGATATACTCTTTGCTGTAAGCTTGCTTATGGTCACATTATCATAGTGTATCTCGTCAAGCTGGCCGCTATACGCGTCGTAAAGGTTCACCTCGGTGTTGGCGGTGAAGATGGTGGGCGGGATACGGCTGTTGGCCGTATCGTCAACAATCTTCTCCTCTATCACGGCAAGGGCGCTCTCGGCAGCAATGTAGAGCTTGGCGTCGCCATAGGTCACCTCGTTGTTAAGACAGGAGACCTTGGCATAATCGTAAAAGGCGACGCAGATCGCCATCATCAATACGGAGAGGATCATTACCGTAATCAGGACCGATCCCCTCTGCCCGGCGTTATTCCCGCTTCCCCCAACTATATTTTCCACTGTTCTCTCCCTTCGCGCTTCAGGACATGATAAACATCAATTGATCCGTCAACCCGCCACTCATTACTGATCTTCAACGCTTATGCTTCTGGTGAGAATCGTTATGCTCTCATCCTTGCCAAGCCAGAACCCGTTCGAGTCGCGCTTGCGCAGGTAAAGAGTCACCTTTACGGCTCTGGTCCCCTGCATGGTCGCCTCAAAACGCTCCACATACCGGGCCAGCGTCTTCGGCGGAACCTCCTCCCCGCTCACGGGGTCAAGGGCCCACGCATTGGTTCCGTTGTCCCATATTCTTCTCTGCAACAGGCTGCCATCATTATTCGGGTCGTCCACAAGCACGTAAACCATCTCCCACCTGAAATTACCGAGGGAGCTGTCCCAGCCCTGAACCTTATCGCCAAGTTGCTGGACGTTGACGCGCCCGCCCCAGTTGATGACCGGCTCCGGGGTACCGAGGATGGGGTTGGTGCGCCAGCGCATCGGCAATTGCGTCTCGTCACTGGGGTTTGTCATGTCTTCGTAAACCTTCTCGCTTGCCGGAAGGTTACGGTCGATCACCGGCAGGACGAAGATAAGCACATCGCTCGGCTGGTCAGCCTTGTCACCCACAACGTAGTAGTCATGGCAGAGAAGCTCCGGCTCGTCGCTCACATAACATGGGCTACCGGCGCTCCACAGGTCGCGGTACGGTGCGAGCACCCCCTCCGGCTCGGCGGTGGCCTTGCTGCCGGAGCGCTTCCATACATATGGATACTTCAGCTTGGCGTCCAGAGGATTCGGCACCTCCCCCGCCATGCCGAGCTCAAGGGACATATCGTCAAAGCAGCGGCGCACCTCCTCGTTCAGCATCTCGTCAGTCGACGAGGTGCCGAAGTTTCTCATCGCGCTGACAAAGGTAGTATTGATCACCAGCATTATGCACGCAAATATGGTGACCGTGACCGCAAGCTCGATCAGCGTCATCCCCGAAATGCACGGACTCTTGCCGTTAATGTTCTTCACCACTGGCTTCTCCTGCTTCTGTATCTGGTTTAGGGCGGACACGTTTATTGCTGGACCCCCTGCTTGACCCGCACCCCCTCGATCTGTTCGCTGAACTTATCGCTCTGGTTGCCTAGAGTGCGGCTGCCCCAGCTTACAGTCAGCACAAAACGCATCGGCTCCGGCACGGGCGCCGTGCCCTGAATGGAATATTCAGCGCCCTTGAAACCGAATCCGGATGCGTCCCCGTCCTCGAAAAACTGTATCCACATCTCCTGCTCCGGCAGGTTGGTGCGCAGGGCTCCGCTGCTGTCCGCTTGCGAGTAAAGCTTGGGGCTGATGCGGTAACGCCCCTCCCCGTCGGGGGTGGAGCTTTCATATATGGCCGCGTTGTTCGGGTTCACCACATCGTTGATATCGCTCTTGCGGATATGGGTGACCACGCTCTGCATGTCATGGACAGCCACGTTGCGCTCATTGCTGAGCGCCGCGAGCTGGCTCCCGCTGGAGAGAAGGATGTTTGCCCCCATCAGCATGATCGCAAAAACCGTAATCCCGATCATCAATTCAATCAGAGTCATACCGGAGCTCGCCGGCTTGCACCTATATACGTAAAACATGATCGCCTCCTCTCTGACCCGTACAGACGCCCGTAAATCCATCCCCGAAGCATCCATGTACGAAAACTCTTCGCTGTTGGTATAATTTCCCTGGCCGGAAAAAAAATCAGCTTCCATGGAACCGAAATCGACGCATTACAGCAGCCACTGGCTACACGATTTTGCAATCTCTTCTGGCTGAATTTGGCACGGAGTCATAGCGCGTAACAGACCACCCATAAATATGAATACACCATTCGTATTTACAGCGCAAGCCCTATTTTTCATAGCTATTTAATCAATGCCATACGCGAAGCGAATAGAGTAACGAAAAAATCCGTGTGATAAATTGTGGCATACAGTGAACTGCAGATTAACACGAACAAACCAAGGCTAAACCAGCACCAAAGCATATCAAATCATATTGGGCATACACAAAATGATCAATGCACTGTAATGAAATATTTTATGTATCTTTTGAAAAAATATATACTCAACTGCGCTTTTTTTTCAGATACCTGTGGGAGTGATGTTGGTGCAGGCCATGGGAGGTGCTTTTGCGGCGAGATATAATTGATGCAAATACAGGATGAGTCTGCGGCCTTGAAATGGTAAACGCCCTCTATATTCCAGCACCAATCATATAGAGCAGTTTCTTATCCTTGAAGTAATAGAAGTCGTGTATATACAGTTTGGTAAAGCGGTTCTTGCCTTCAATGCGGAAGTATACCGGCTTCGCGGCCATATCAAGGTCGAACCACTCAACATGCTTGCCAAATACTTTTACTTTGAAGTTGATATGCTCCTGCTGCGTTGCGCAGAGCTTGCTGTTGTCCAGTCCCAGGTCCTCAATCTTGCCGAGCTTGACCAACCGCTCCAATGCACTCTCGGATGCCTCAAGCCTGATCATCACATTATACCCGGCGTGATTGCCCATGAACTCATACTTGAGATCCTTTATCTCCGAGGGGTCGGCCTTCTCAAGAAACTCCGAGATAACAGTCTCCGGCTCGGGACGGGAGTAACCCATAAGAGCCAGCACAATCGCAACGAAAAAGAACAGCACAACCGAACCGCACCCATATAAAACGTATCTCATCCACCCCTCCCCTCGCACCACAACGAACGTTCTTTCCTGCTTGCCTGGCACAGCATTTCAAACTAACATATATTCAGGCAGAGCACCACAATAAACAACCGAACAGGTGGAACCTGCATGAAATAGTTTTCTTGTGCTGAAGCACACCGACCGGAGCCCGGCTGGCGACGTAAACGTCGGTGCCACCCGCGGATACTGAAGAATAGGATGACTGCTATGAAAATAAATGGGGCTTTTGCAAAGATTTATTTCAGTTGCAACGATGGATTGGATGCCATTGTTGAGGTTCTTAAGCAAGCTCTTCAGGTAAATAGCATTGACATAGAGCATGACGAAGAGTCTCCACATGAAGAGTATGCATTAATAGAAGCTATGGGGTTTGAAGGATGGATACGCAAGAATAATGAATATGAAAATATGAATTACCTTTTGCAGATTGAGTCTGAAATGGTGCCACAACTTGAATATCAGGAAAATGCCTGTGATATTTCGGTTTGGCTTGGTTGTGTTATTTCACTATTAAGCAATTATGATGCATGTGTGGTGAGTGACGATGGAACATGTATGATGATTCATAATGGGATTATATGTGGCTGATGTTTTGTCATATCCCACTTTCCAGAACCACGACCGACTGTACCGAACAATAGGTGACAGGTGCAAATTACCTATGTCACCTATTGTTTTAATTGACATCAAGCCCTTTTTTTTAGTAGCATAATAGGTAAATTGCACCTGTCCCCTATTGTTCAACGTCATTTACAGGAACCTTAAGGGCATATGTTCACGGCTTAGGACTATTCTAGGTGAAGGGGCATGAATTGAAAAAGATTATAATGGTTATTTTTATGGCGGCAGTGTGCGCTACGCTACTTATACTATATATGGCTGTCAACAACAGTCAAAAGCAACGAAGAGAATACAATTCAGCGATAACCACATTAAGCATAGTTTATGATTTGTATACATCATTAAAGGATAAAGATGGAGGGTGCAATCAGGCTAAATTGATAAATGAAATAAACCGCAAAGAAAGTGATATTGCATTTGAATATGATATCAGGATAGCAGCAAATATTGATGACACAGCAAAATGGAATCCCGAATCTGAACCAATTGCTTATGTTGTTCTTAATGACGGTGTACTTGCAATCTATCAAAATGGAGATGTGAGTGTTATCGCAGAACATTTTGATGACCTACTAAGCGCTTATAAGAAATGGCCGACAATAATGGCTAATGGTAAAAAATAGGTATTAGCGTGGCTTCTACATCGTTAACTCAGATCGTAAATTTTCCCGAACCGAGAATACATGATAGCTAAGATCATATTCCCAAATCTCTAAGGAGCTTTACGACGCGACTTTGGACTGTACAGAACAGATGAACCAAGGGGGAACGTTTTGATCGGCGTTCCCCTTTATTTATTCTTCTGGGCTACGTGTTACGTACATAATTCTGGTCGTAAATTTTCCTGAATTGTGGTCGTAGGAAATCAGGTGTTTTTGGGGCATATTCCCAAATTCCTGAAAAGTTTGGAGAAGCTTTACGACGCTGGCGGCTCTGCGGGCTTTTATCTTCCCGCATCCTTTCCCGAATTCTGATCTCATAGGGGCTCTGCCCCTCGTCGCTTCGCTCCTCACCCCGGG
>JAFGWW010000137.1 GCA_016936955.1 Planctomycetota bacterium
CCTTCGTCGTCGGCTGGGGAGCCGAGGTGAGGGCGGAAGCAAGCCCGTCCGGCGGGGCGTCGATAGTCATCAGCTTCAAGGCGGAATAATACTTTTACATCCGCCCATGAATCGATTAGATTAAGAGCGCGCAAAGAAATTTTCCGGTGAGGAATAAATGCGAATACTGCTTGTAGATGACGAAGAATCCGTACGGGAGAGCATGGCAGAGGCTCTCACCGAGCTTGGCCATCAGCCGGAAACCTGCCCGAGCGGAGAGGCCGCGCTGGAGCTTTGCGGGCGGAGCTATTACCCCCTGATCATCACCGACCTGCGCATGCGGGGAATGAGCGGCATCGACCTCCTCAAGGTAATCAAGAGCAACTCCCGCACTGACCGGTGCGACATTGTCATTCTTACCGGCCACGGCGACATGGACACGGCCATCGAGGCGCTGCGGGCGGGGGCTTACGATTATCTCAAGAAGCCGATCAACGCCCGCGAGCTTGCCGCGCTGGTGGAGCGCGCGGCGGAACACCAGATGCTGCTCAATGAGAATCAGGAGCTGACCGAGCGGTTCAACAACAAGCTTGAAGAAGCGACCCGGGAGGTGCGCGAGGATTTCAGCCGTATCAAGGAAGCATTCCTCTCCTCCGCCGGCCTCGACGGCATCGTCTGCGAATCTGAATCGATGCGCAAGATCACGGAGAATGCGCTCATCTACCATAACGACCCCACCATCCCTGTAATGATCGAGGGCGAAACCGGAACGGGCAAGGAGATTATCGCGCGCCTTATCCATTACGGCGACAAGGGCAGCGACGGCGAATTCGTTGACATCAACTGCAGCGCCATCAGCAGCGAACTTTTCGAGAGCGAGCTTTTCGGATACTCCCCCGGCGCTTTCACCGGCGGACAGAAAGAGGGGAAGAAAGGCAAGCTTGAACTGGCCGACAACGGCACCCTCTTCCTCGACGAGATCGGGGAGATGCCTCTGGAGCTCCAGCCGAAACTCCTGCGCGTTTTGCAGGACCGGAGTTTCTTCCGGGTCGGCGGGCTCAAGAAACAGAAGTTCACCGCCAGGGTGATCTGCGCCACCAACCGCAACCTTGACGTAATGGTGGAGGCGGGTTCTTTCCGGCGCGACCTTTACCACCGCCTAGACTTGGGCCATATCAGAATCCCGCCCCTCAGGGAGCGGCCGGATGATATCGAAGCTCTTGCGAAACATTTTCTCCAGGCGGCAAGCGGGCGCAGGAAGAAGAATATCGCCTTCATCTCGCCAGAGGTCATGGATGCGCTACTGAAATACGAATGGCCGGGCAACGTACGCGAGCTGGAAAACGCGATAGAGCGCGCGGTGCTGATAGCCGAGGGGGAGAGGCTGGAGCTCAAGGATCTCGATTTCATTTACAAGACAAAATCGACCCCCGCGAAATCCGACTCGCAGATTATCGCGCTGGAAGACTTCGAACTTCCGGAGAATAATTTTGATCTGGAAAACATGACAAACTCCATCATTCTCAAGGCGCTGGAAAAATTCGACGGGAACAAATCGGAAGCGGCAAAGTATCTGGGCATCTCCCGCCACGCCCTGAGAAGAAAGCTCGAGAAGCTGGACTGACGAGGCAATGCTAAAGAATTTCCCCTTCAAGATAAGATGCACCATAAGCCCGACCATCAGCCTCCCCCTGGCCTGCCGGTCGGTGGGGCATTTCAATGTTTTCCCCGGTTGGGAAGACAAGAAGAAGCGCAAAGGATTTGCCGAACTCTTCTGGGGAATAAAGGGGTGCGGCGTTTTCGTGATTGACGGGCGGACAGAGTATTTACGGGCAAACGAGGTGGTCGTGCTCTTCTCCGGCGAGACCCACATGATCTCGGCAAAGGACGATTGGGAATACCGCTGGCTCACCCTCGACGGCGAGATGCCGGACAAGATGCTCCGCATGCTTGGACTCGAACGCAAACCCAAGCTCGCGGGCCCGTGCCCCCATGAACTCTTCGCCCTGCTTGAGCAGAAGGTGGAAGATGTAAGCCCCCACGGGCAGAGATCGGCAAGCGCCGTCGCCTATGAGATCCTGACTCTGGCCTGCAGCGAGCCGGAAAAGTCGGGGCGCACCGAACGGGTGATGGAGAAGTGCATCGGAATTATAAAACAGAACTGCGCCTCGCCCGATCTGAACGTAACCTACCTCGCGCGGCAGGTCGGCGTGCACCGCACCAGCCTGAGCAAGATCTTCAAGGCAAGCATGAAGATGAGCCCCCTCGAATATATCCTCTCGGTCAGGATCGGCAAGGCCTTGCGCTTGCTCAAGAATACCGACCTCTCCGTCGCCGAGGTGGCGGCGCAGACGGGGTTCAGCAATTCGAATTACTTTACCAACGTCATCAAGAAGCATATCGGAATCCCCCCTTCGTCCTTCAGAAACATGAAGGGCGCGTAGCGGCTGACGCTGGCGGCCAAGCGCCACAAAATCATAGGTCCTGCCACACCATTGCAGTTGCATAAGCCTGTTTTCGATATATGTTTAAGCAATATCCCACAGCAAGGAGACCTTCATGAACCGCCGATTTGTTCTCGCTTTTGCACTGACCGCGCTTTGCTCTATCGCAACCCATTCAGCCGAACCGCAAACCAGCCCCGACATTCTCAAACCCGCAGTCAAGGTTGTTATTGAAAGGAATGGTGAGGAGATCAGCTTCCCCACCGCCCGGGAGGCTCTCGCCGCCGCTCAGGACGGGGACAAGATCACCCTCGGCCCCGGCACCCACCGCGGCCCCCTTCTCATCAACAAGTCGATAACCCTGAAGGGTGAACCGGGCGCCCATGTGGACGCCAACAGCGACGAGTGGAAACCGGTCTGGACAAAAGCCGGGCAGTACGGCGACTACGCCTACACCTCGCCCATCGGATTCCAGCCCGTGACCGTGACCATAAACCATCGCGTCATGACCGATGTGACCGAAGCCCGCGGCGGACTGGAAGTTCACGCCAAGGGCGTGGGACGAAACGGCCGACAGCCCCTGCATGGACTCTTTACCTGGATGGAAAAGGAGAAAAAGCTTCTCGTCTCTTTCGCCAGCGACCTCGACCCAGACAAACAGATTATCGAAGCGGCACCCAAGGGCACCACGGCGTTGAAGGTAGATGGAGCTGACAACTGCGTAATTGAAAACCTTATCATCACCGGCGGGCGCAACGGCATCCTCCTCACCAACACCAAAGACTCGACCGCAAAGAACTGCCTCATCTATTCGTGCGACATCGGCGTCTGCATCGGCAAGGGCGCGAGTGAGAGCAAGGTGTTGAGCAACGACATAACATGGAACGCGGACGGCATGAACATCGACTGCGACCCATCCACCGGGCTGATCGGCGACGACGTATGGAAAGCCAACAAGCAGACCGGCACCTACGACAAGTGGGGGGTGCTGATCGAATCGGCAGGCGACAACAACGAAGTGGCCTACAACTACATCTACGACGTCTGGGACGGCATCGAGAACGGCAACGGCGTATCGAAAAATGAGATCGCCAAATATTATGAGGAGAACGTCTTCAAAGGCATTGCCAAACTCAACCGCGGGCTCAAGGTACACCACAACCGCGTTGACCTAGCCATGGACGATGCGCTGGAACCGGGCAATGATCTTCCCGACAACCAGTGGTATTCAAACGTGATCAGCCGCGCGCGTTGCGCGGTGCGCTTCAAGACCTGCTCCGCCGGGCCCTTCTATTTTTACGACAATATTCTCTTCGATTGCAGCGACGGCCTGCGCATCTACAAGTCATCCCCCGAAAACGCCCTTGTCTATATCTATCACAACCAGATCAACCATCCCGACGGGATCGTATATCATAAGACCAACTCCGTCGCATGGGACGACAAGTGGATCAAGGAACACATGAGACTCGGCACCCCCGGCTTTCATCTCTACAACAACATATTCGTCAGTGAAGATCATTTTTCAAACCGCCACGGCGAGGTTGAACCAGACTTCAAGGCTGACCATAACCTGTATACGGCGCCGAAAAATCCGACTCTTCTGATTCGTGGCATCGACAAGGATAGCATCTTCGACGCAGCCCCTGTCTTCCTCGACCCCAAAAACAACAACTGGGAACTCGCCGAGGGCAGCACGGGGAAAGGCGCGGGGCTTGATCTCTCGAAACTTGAGGCCAAGCTCCCCCTCCCCGAAGGCTACGCCGCCAAGGGCGACCCCGACATCGGCGTTCTCGACATCGCCCCCGAGAAGACCCCGCGCGGCCCGATCAGCGGGTTGTGGAAGATCGCGGAAAAGCCGTTATTCCTCGGCGAACGCAAGGCGGAAGACTACAGCCTCGACCCCGTGCGCTGGGTAAGGCTCGAGAAGGGCGAATTCAGAATCGATAATCTTCCGCAGCAGGAGACCTTAAACTTCCAGGTCTTCCGCGCCCCGCTCGGAGGGGAGGCAGGGTTTACCATCACCGTCCTCAACGACAAGGGCGAGAAGGTGGCGGAGCACAAAGGGGAGAAGTCCGGCGAAATCAGAAAAGTCCCGATCTCCGCCCCCATCGCAGATACGGCATACCTGCGCGTGCTGGTTGAGGACAAGAGCAACCCCCAATGGCGCATCATCGGCATCCCGCAGCAACGCATCGCAATCAAGCTCGACACGCAGACCATCTTCAGAAAGTATGACGGCGGGCGGCTGGTTCTCGACTATCCCGTGGCAGACGGCACGGATTCGTTCAAGGTCAAGCTCACCCAGCTTTACTCCGGCGGCGCATGCCTTGCCCAATATGTGGCGCCCGATGGGACGGAGCACAATATCAACGCAGACGGTGTGGTGCCGACCAAGGGCCTTGCCGGAAACTACAGGCTCCTCGTTACCTTCACCAAGCGCACAAGCATTGCCGTGGAGGGGCCGAGCCCGTATGTCATCCTCCCTTCCGATCAGGAGAGCATGCCCCTGAAAAAGCGGTGGGGAAAGCCCGCGTTCTAGTAAAAACCCTAAACCCAACGGAGATAAATATGAACCATGTTAAATCCGCCCTGCTTCTCATTTTCTGCTTCTGCCTGAGCGCCGTGGCTTCGGCCGAGGAGAAGTTGAATCTGCTCAATAATGGCAACTTTACCACGCTCGACGAAAAAGGCAAACCGACCCATTGGGAGATATACTCATCGGGCAACAAGGTCAGCATCGACAAGACCGACAAGCCGGAAGGGATTGGGCAAAGCGTAAAGGTGTCCGTAACCGAAACCGAGAACAGCCTCGGCTCCCTCGTCCAGAAAATAAAAGGCTTGCCCAAAAACACCAAACTCGTACTCAGCGCGAAAATGAAAAGCACCCACGACGAAGCCGGCATCATGCAGATCAAACTGCGGAACGACGGCAAGGAGACCGACCGCATCAACTCCGAATGGGCGGGCAAGGAATGGAAAGAGATAAAGGTGGAATTCAACACCGGGGAATCGGACGAGATCCGCATCCAGTGCCGGTTCAATCAGAACGAAAAAGCAAAAGGCGCGGAGGTCTGGTTCGCCGACCTTAAACTGGTGCAGGCGGAATAAATCGCTCGGCAAAAAAATCCCCCTGCCGGGATATTCCGCATGTTCGGAATATCCCGGATTTATTGGTGCGCCCTCACGGCAAGGGCAACACCGCCTGAATACTTTCCTTTCTAAACCTCTTGCCAAAACCGGGTTTTCGGGTTAGACTCTGCTTCGTGAAATTTTATTTATTGCCGGGGGAGCCGTAAGCGTTTTGGCTGAGATTGCAGGGAGATCCTGCTGACCCTTGGAACCTGAACCGGTTAAACCCGGCGGAGGGAGGCAGACGGAACGCGATTTGGCCGTTGCCCTTCCCGGCAGCGGTTTTTGCATGCCATGAACCGCCTGCAAGCCCGCAGTGCATGACAACATTTGTGCAAGGGTTTGGATTATGCGCGTCAATGAAAAGAAGGCCCGGTGGTTTGAAGGACTTACCCTCGCCGTACTCCGCGCGCGGGAAGACCCGAAGTCCGACCTGATCGTCCTCAACGGCTATCCGGTAGAGTATGAGGCGTGGGACAAAACACTGGTCAAGGACAGCGACGATGTGGTGCTGATCCGGCGCGGGGAGATCCCCACCGCAGCCGAGATGCGCGCATGGGTCCAGTCGCGCCACAGCCCCGGCGTGGCGGATGTCCTGGCGAAAGCCACGGTGGGAATCGCGGGCGTCGGCGGGTTGGGCAGCCATGTTGCCCACGCGCTGGCGCGGACCGGAATAGGCAAACTTGTGCTCGCCGATTTTGATGTGGTTGAACCGAGCAACCTCAACCGCCAGATGTACCGCCTTGCGGATATCGGGATCCCGAAGGTTGACGCCATCGCTGCCGACCTCTCCAAAATCACCCCGCTGGTGAAGACGGAGACCCACGAGGTTGAGATCAACCAGCACAACATTACGGGTATCTTCGGCGAATGCCAGATCGTGGCTGAATGTTTCGACCGACCTGAATTCAAGCAGATGATTGTTGAGACTGTCCTGACGAAAATGCCGGGCAAGACCATCGTCGCCGCAAGCGGATTGGCTGGGACGGAAGACAGCAATATCATAAAGACCCGCAAGGTCAGGGACAGATTCTTTCTCGTGGGAGACGAGACGACCGCCGCAGCCCAGGGCATGGGATTGATGGCGCCGAGAGTAATGGTCGCCGCCGGACATCAGGCAAACGCCATCGTCCGCATCCTGCTCGGGGAAATGGAGTAATAATGCCGACACTGAAAGTGAACGGAACGGAAAAGGAATACGCCGAAGACGAATTCCCCAACACCATTGCCAACCTCATCGCCGAGATGGAGATGGACGCGAAAGCGGTGGTGGCTGAGGTGAACGGGGAGATAGTTACGCGCGACCTCTTCGAAACATGGTATCTCAAAGATGGCATGGAGGTGGAACTGGTGCAGTTTGTCGGCGGGGGGTGACTCCCGGCGCGCCGTCAATATCGAATAACCCATGCGCCCGCAGTCACACCCGGGCGCGCGTAAATAAACTCAAGGAGCAGAGATGTCAACCTCACCGCTGGTTATCGCCGGCAAGGAATTCAGCAGCAGGCTTTTTGTGGGCACCGGTAAATTTTCCAGCCCCGCCGTCATGAAAGATGCGATCGAAGCGAGTGGCACGCAGATGGTTACCGTTGCGCTCCGCCGGGTCGACATATCCAACCCCGGCGACGATATGCTCTCCGTAATCGACAGGAACAAATATCAGCTTCTGCCAAACACCTCCGGCGCGCGCGACGCACAGGAAGCGGTCCGCGTGGCCAAACTCGCCCGCGCGGCTTCGGGTATCGAGTGGGTAAAGCTTGAAATCACCCCTGACCCCTATTACCTCCTCCCTGACCCGGTGGAGACCCTCAAGGCGGCGGAGATTCTGGTAAAGGACGGCTTCATCGTCCTTCCATACATCAACGCCGACCCCGTTCTCGCAAAACATCTTGAAGAGGCGGGCTGCGCGACCGTCATGCCTCTGGGCAGCCCCATCGGCTCTAATCAGGGAATCAGAACCCGCGCCAATATCGAGATTATTATCGAACAGGCCAAGGTGCCGGTTGTGGTGGACGCCGGGCTCGGCCTTCCTTCCCATGCCTCGGAGGCGATGGAGATGGGCGCCGACGCCGTACTGGTAAATACCGCCCTCGCTGTCGCGGCCGACCCGGCGGGAATTTCCAGAGCCTTCAAACTTGGGGTCGAGGCGGGCAGGCTTGCTTATGAATCCGGCCCCGGCAAAACCTCCACCCGCGCCGACGCCTCAAGCCCCCTGACCGGTTTTCTGCGCGACAGCTGATAATCCTAAAATTTCTCCGAATCGACAGCAATCAACACTCTCTGCCACCGCGAAAGCGGTGGTTTTTCGTGGTAAAGGGCAGGCAAGCAGCGATTTTCAGTCTGGCGATATAATGCTAATATTATGCGATATCGTCAAGGCGCAGGACAGGACGGCGTGGTAAACTCCCGGTATTACATTTGCAGTTTTAATCTGTCCGCAAACCACAGAGCAAAAAAAAAGGAACCGAACCACATGAGCAATATCGACATAAAAAATCTGCGCGTAGAATATCTGGTAAACCCGACGGCTATTGACGACCCCGCGCCGCGTTTCAGTTGGCGTCTTGAGTCCGGCGAACGCAACCTTGAGCAAAGCGCCTACAGGATTGTGGTCTCCGAAGCGAAAAGCGAGGTTGAAGCGGAGAAAGGCACGGCGTGGGATAGCGGGAAGATCAAGAGCGCGGTGAGCAATCCGATTGTATATGCGGGTCAGTCGCTCAAGTCGTTTACAAAATACTTCTGGCGTGTCTGCGTCTGGACGAATAAATCCGACGCGACGATCTGGAGCGAAACCGCGGAATGGGGCATGGGCATTCTCAAGCAGGACGAATGGAAGGCCTGCTGGATCCATTACCCCGTCGACCCCGTGCGCGACCCCAGATATTTCCGTCATGAGTTCAAGATCGATAAACCGGTCAAGCGGGCGATACTTTACAGCACGGCGCGCGGCGTTTACGAACCGCACCTTAACGGCGGGAAGGTTGGCGACAGTTATTTCACCCCCGGCTGGACCAACTATAATAAACGCCAGCATTACAACAGCTATGATGTCACGTCGAGCATTAAGCAGGGCGAGAATGCGCTCGGCGCGATCCTCTCTGAAGGCTGGTACAAAGGGCATGTAGGTTTTGGAAACAGGATGGGGCATTATGGCTCCCGCACCCTGCTCATGATGGATCTGCGTATCGAGTATGAAGACGGGTCGGTCGAGAATGTTGTGACCGGGGAGAAGTGGAAAACCACAATCGGCCCCATTCAGGAAGCTGGATTCCTCATGGGCGAAAAATACGATTCGCGCTACGAGTTCGCCGGCTGGGACGATACCGGCTACGACGAATCCGCATGGCAGGACGCCCCTTTTGCCAGGCGTGGAAAACCGTATTGGGACAATTCGCTGGGCAGAATGGTAGACCCGCTGGTGGATCCGGTCAAGTTCGAGACCTATCCTTGCGAGCCCATCAGGGAGACGCAGGAGATTGAGCCGGTTGATTGCTGGCAGCCCATCGAGGGCAGCTACATTTATGATATGGGACAGAATTTCGCGGGCTTTGCGCGCATCAAGGTCAAGGGTAAAGCGGGCGAGATTGTGCGTCTGCGCTTTGCGGAAATCCTTACCCCGCAGAAAAAGATGTATGTCGAGAACCTGCGCTCCGCCGTCAGCATCGACGAATTCACCCTCTCCGGCGGTGAGCAGGAATGGCAGCCAAGATTCACTTTCCACGGCTTCCGCTACGTCGAGATAACCGGACTCACGAAGGAGCAAATCCTTTCCGTTAAGGGAATCGTGGTCGGCTCCGACACGAAGCCGGTGGGCAGTTTCAAATGCTCGAACGAGATGATCAACCAGCTTTACAGCAACATCGTCTGGACCCAGAGGTCGAACTTTATCGAAATTCCTACCGACTGCCCCCAGCGCGACGAGCGTCTGGGCTGGACCGGCGACGCGCAGGTCTTTATAAAATCCGCCATGTATAACATGGATGTGGCGGCCTTCTTCACCAAGTGGCTGAAAGATCTTGAAGACACTCAGGATGAGGCGGGCGCGGTAATGAATGTCGCACCTGACCCGAAACTTACCGGCAGGGCTGACGCGGCGTGGGGCGACGCGGTCACGGTTTGCCCGTGGTGGCTCTACAATTATTACGGCGACAAGCGGTTCCTTGAAAAATATTTCGGCATGATGGAAAAATGGATCGCATATCTTGAAAGCACCTCGAAAGATTATATCCGCAGCGAGACCCACTGCTTCGGCGACTGGCTCTCCATTAACGCCGAAACCCCGAAGGAAGTCATCCAGACCGCCTTCTTCGCCTACTCCGCCATGCTGACCATGAAGGCAGCCGAAATTCTCGGCAAAAACAAGGAAGCCGAAAAGTACTCCAATCTTTTCGACAAGATCAAGGTTGCGTTCATAAACAAATATGTCTCCGACAATGGCGACGTTACCGGCTCGACCCAGACCGCCTACGTCCTTGCCCTTCATTTCGGCCTGCTGCCGGAAAACCTGCGCGGAAAAACCGCCGCCCTTCTGCGCAAGGCGGTGGAGGAGAGAGATTGCCATCTTTCTACAGGTTTTGTGGGAACGCCTTACCTGCTTCCGACCCTCACCGCCAACGGGATGCACGACCTTGCCATGAAACTCCTCCTGAACGAGACCTACCCCTCATGGGGATACTCGATCCGCAACGGCGCAACCACCATCTGGGAGCGTTGGAACGGGTGGACGGAAAAAGACGGCTGCGGCGATGCGAACATGAATTCCTACAGCCACTACGCCTACGGTTCAGTCTGCGAATGGATGTTCTCGACCCTCGCCGGGATCCGACTTGTAAGCGCGGGCTTTGATCAGATAATCATCAAGCCCACACCCGGCGAAGGCATGGACTGGGTCGAAGCCGAGTACGAGTCCATTCACGGAAAGATCAGGTCGGCGTGGAAAAAGGCAGGCGAAGGATTCGAGCTTGCCGTAAAAATACCGGATAATACCCGCGCAAAGATCGTCGTCCCCGCCGAGATGAAAGGCGCAGTCAGCATTGATGGCGGCAAAACCGATATCGCGGTCAATGAAGATAATGGCTGCCGCTTCGTCGAGGTCGGTTCGGGAGAGTATAAATTCAGCATCGCAAATTAGTATTTGCTAGACACACCAACATCACTGAACGGAGCCTGTTGACGCAGGCTCCGTTTTTATATGCCGCCACCGATATGGGTATTGAACTGTTTTTTTTATTCCCCTGAAAGCCAGCCTGTGAAATAATCAGGGCAATCGAATAATATTCTGCGGGTTATTTCAGGAGAGGAAATATCATGCCCACATCCAAGACAGAGATCAATACACTCGCCGCCAGTCTGCTTTTCTTGACCGCTTTCATTCTGGCCACAGTTTACCTTCTTGCGGAAAGCCATGGGGGCGAGAGTAAAACCAAGCCCGGCGTAGCCCTCGAAAAGCCGGGGTTTCTCTGGTGGGAAGCGGAGGTAAACCGGAGCAACACCTTCCCTGCCAGCCGCGCCTTCGCGCCTAACACACCCGCCGAGAAAGACGTCCTCTCCGGCGGCGACTGGCTGCAGACCGACAAGGGCGCGGGCGCGACAGCCGCATGGGACATCAATCTTATCGAAGGCGGCACCTATCATTTCTGGACCAGAAAATTCTGGCTCCACGGCCCCTTCAAATGGGCATTCAACGATCAGGCACAGCAGACCTGCACCCGTAAATGCACCTTGGTCGACAGCGTATCGATTCGGAAGTTTGTCGGTGCGAACTGGGTGTACCTCGGGGAGGTTACCCTGCCCAAAGGAAAGAACGTCCTGAAAATAGAAGCCCTACCCGACACGACCGCAATCGCTTTCGACTGCTGGGTATTGAGCAAAACCCGGTTCACGCCCAACGGGAACAAGAAACCGGGCGAGAAATACAACCGCACCGAGCCGGGTTGGTTCGCTTTCGAGCCGGACGAGGACGACTTCAGCAACAAGGCCCTGTTTGACCTACGTGGCATGAATGAAGACCGCGCCGGGGAGAGCGGATATGTAA
>JAFGWW010000138.1 GCA_016936955.1 Planctomycetota bacterium
TTATCGTGCTCCCACCGCGCGGCCCATAGAATGCGGATCGGCCCCGCTCTTCTCTCCCCGCGCTGCGGCATGGGGTAAATTCCCTGCGGGACCACGCGGGATTTCTGTTTGATCTTTCCGGGCACCATAACCGGCGAGTTGTCAGGCATGCGGGACAGGAATTTATCAAGCCCTTCAAGGAAGGATGCGCGATGAAATTCCGAATTGAACCAGACCTCATCAGCGGCGAGGGCACTTGTCATGTTGGTAAATGCAAAATGCAGATCCCGCTCGCGTTCGTCGCGCACGGGGTAGGTAAGCTGGTTTTCGTGGAAATAGCAGACCGCCGGAAGATTCGCTACCCTCGGCGCAAGGCCTTTGAACTGCGCGAGGTCGAGCATGTCGGAGCAGAAGATAACGTCCCACCCCGAGCCGCGCATTTTATCGTTGCGGATTTTTTCGGCGAAGCCAAGGGCGGAATGCCGCATGCGCCATTTCCATTTGTAGTCGGGATAACCGAGGATGGTGAAATCGTGGCGCGAATGGGCGCGCCAACCGTCGAGGAAGGCTTTGTGACTGCCGCCGAGGAATGGCTCAAGGGCGAGTATCCGTAACGAACCGCCCGCCCCGTCAGGCCGCTGGTGGTCAGTCATCTTTGCGCAGACGCTGAATCGTAACCGTGCCGCGCGTATCGAATTTACGGAGAGCCTCTTTCATTCTGCCCTTGTCGCCCGAAGCGATTACCTCCTCGATCTCATTTCTCACAATCTGCGCCTCGGGAGAGTCGGAGAGGGATTCGATTATCTCTTCAAGAGCCTTTTTAACATCCAGCATCGCGTACCTTTCTGAAACCTGTTCGCTTACCCGGCAGTTACCTGTCGGCTCCGGATCGCCGCCCTTCGCACTTATCGCAGCTCTCCCGTAGTAAATACCATTTTAAAACTTATTCGCCTCTAGTCAACTTTTACCGTAAAATTTAACCGGCTCAGAACAAATATCCGTCTTCCGCGCGTAAACCCTTTTTCGCGCGTCCCCTATCGGGTAGAATCTTGGGTCAGACTTTATCAGGATAATAATGTGAGCAAATCAATCGTAATAATCGGTGCCGGGCCTGCGGGGATGATGGCCGCCATTGCGGCGGGCATGAGGGGAGAGAGCGCAATCCTTATTGAACGCATGGGCGAACCGGGCATGAAACTTCTCGCCACCGGCGGCGGTCGCTGCAACCTGACCAACACCGCCACTATTGATGAGATAGCAGATGCCTTCGGCAGGCACGGGCGCTTCATGCTTCCTGCTCTGCACAAGTTACCGCCCGAAGGCCTGCGCGAGTTTTTCCGGCAGACGGGGGTGGAGACAAAGGTCGAGAACGATTTTTTCGTCTTCCCCGAATCGGGCAATGCGCGCTCCATACGCGGGGCGCTCTGCGAACTTTGCGAAAAGTATAATGTGGAAACAAGGCCCGGCGTCGCGGCTACGGGTTTGCTGCTCGAAGACGGAGCGGTGCGCGGCGTTGTCACCGGAGCGGAAAACATCTTGGCAGACGCTGTCATCATCGCCGCGGGAGGATGCGGCTATCCGGTTCTCGGTTCGGACGGGAGCGGCTTCACCCTCGCGGAGCAAGCAGGTCACACAGTCTCCACGCCTTCGCCCTCCCTCGTGCCTCTCACCACAAGCACCGGGTGGATTGCCGAACTTGCAGGCATAGCTGTGAATTGCGGAGTGAGTATTGATCTGCCGAAGCACAAGAAATCTGTGCACAGCGGCGATCTGCTTTTTACACACAGAGGCCTATCAGGGCCGGTGATTCTCAACCTTTCGGGAACAGTGGCCGAACTTCTCGGCAAGCACGGAGAGCTCGACCTGCTCCTGAACCTCACCCCTTCCGTAACGCAGAACGACTGGGAGGCCATGTTCAAGAAATGGCACTCCTCATGCGGCACGAAAGCGCTCAAGAAACAGCTGCAGGAATTTATCCCCGCGCGCCTAGTGGGCAAGATAATCTCCCTCTCCGGCGCGAAGGAGGATTTGGTTATCTGCGAGCTTTCGAGAGAGAGCAGGCTTGCCGTCATCGAGATGCTGACCAGATTCCGCTTCACCATAAACGGCACGGAAGGTTTTAATAAAGCGATGGCCACACGCGGCGGAGTCAGGTTGAAGGAAGTGAACCCGGAAACGCTTGAGAGCAGGCTGGTCATGAACCTGTATTTCGCGGGAGAGGTGCTCGACTTAGACGGGCCGTGCGGCGGCTATAATCTGCAATGGGCTTTCGCCAGCGGTCGCCTTGCCGGAGAATCGGCGGGAGCCTGAATTTCAGGACATTGCCAGCTTCGCTTTGTCTAACTGCGAAGCAAGCCGTTTTTCACTCACCGGTTCCGGCGTGCCGAGTTTCTGGGCGAAAATATTCACGCGGTACTCCTCAATCATCCAGCGCAAAGTTTCAAGCTCTTCGCTCTTTGCCGCGCCCTTGAGTTTCTTCGTCAGATCCATATACCGGTTCCACCAGACATCAATCATGCCCATGCGGTCGGAATCTTTCTTCGGCCCTTCGCGAAGCTTCTGCATGCGCATCGCCATGGCGACGATATAGCGGGGAATCTCGAAAACCTGCGCATACGGGGTCTGGCGAATAAAACCGGAATAGACCAGCATACCGAGCTGTTTCTTCATATCCTCAACCGCCGCCTTCATCACCTCCGGCACTGACGCCTCCAGCATCTTCGCCGCCCGCGCGTAATCGGCAAGCACCGAGTCCACCTTCTGGCCGAGGTCGTAAGCAGCTTTGTAAAGTTCGCTCCGGCATTTTTCGTAACGCTCATGAAACGCGGCGGCGGTCCGCGCAAGTCCCGCGCTGCCGATGCAAACATGGTCGATGGCGGATAGCAATATATCATCGCGCAACGTTTCAATCGAGCCGCCGATGCTGCCGTACACAAGCCCCGAGCCCTGCGAGATCGGGAGGCTTTTTCTTATATGCGCCGCGTGCCCGCCAAGGGAGAGCTGAAAAAGCCTGCGCAACCCGTGGCGGCTTTCGGACGCTGCTTTTTCCGGCGTATCGTAAACGCAGATCGAAACCGAATCGCCGTCGTCGCGAAGCGCCGGAAAGCCCCACACCGTCCCGTGCCCTTCCGAGAGATCGACCCGCTCGGGCAGATCGCCGAAGTCCCACGTAGTAATACCGGAGCGTTCGTGCCTGCTCTTCGGTGTGCGGACGAACTGCTTCTTCGCCTCCACGGTAAACCTGCCTTTAAGCTCCTGCAGGTCGCGCCCGCGCGCAACGGTCTTGCCCTTGGCGTCGACCACGACGAAATTCATCTTCAGATAGGCGGGCAATTCTTCCGGGCGCCACGCGTCGGCATCAATCTTTATCCCGAGGATTTTGAAAACCGCATCGCCTAAGGCTTCGCACAACGGCTTTTCCGGCTTGCCGATTTTGTCCAGACACGACTGCGCAGTATCGTTTATCGGCTGAATGTCGCGCCGCACACTTCGCGGAAGCGAGCGCAAAAGCAGGGCGATCTTGTCACCGAGCAAACCAGGCACCAGCCACTCGAACCACCACCCCTCCGCCTGCGGAAGAATGCCGATGGGGAGGGTGCAGCTCACGCCGTCGTTCTCGTCGCCGGGATCGAATTTATACGAA
>JAFGWW010000139.1 GCA_016936955.1 Planctomycetota bacterium
ACTGCTGCTGCCCCACGAATCAAACGCCGTGGGCGTCCCTCACGACAACTGGTTTTTCAGCCATTACCGCGCATTCCTGCGCCTCTGCATCAATAACCGGTGGCTGACAATCGGCGCGGTATTCATCATGCTTGTCGCTGCAGTGAAAGGCTTTGGATTCCTTCCGAAGAATTTCTTCCCGGACTCAACGCGCCCCCAGTTCACCATCGATGTCTGGCTGCGCGAGGGCACCCACATAAGCACCACAGAGCGGGAGTTGGCGAAGATCTCGGAGACGGTCAAGGCCATGGAGGGGGTCAAGGACATAACCACCTTCATCGGTGGCGGCGCCATGCGCTTTATCCTGACCTATAATCCGGAAACACCAAACAGCAACTACGGCCAGCTTCTGGTTGATGTCGACGACTACCATAAGATAAAGGAAAAGTTCATCCCCGAGATCCAGAAGCATCTGGAGGATAAATATCCGGAGGCAACGGTAAAGGTGGAGGCTTTCCGCCTCGGCCCCAGCGGCGGAGCGGTGGAAGCGAGGTTCATGGGCCCGGACGCCAACGTCCTTCGCGGGATCGCCTCGCAGGTAGAGAACATCATGATGCACGAACCCAACGCACGCTCTATCCGCAACGACTGGGGGGAGCGCGTCAAGGTGGCGTCTGTGCAACTGGCTGAAAGCCGCGCAAGGAAAATCGGCATCACCCGCCCCGAGATAGGCAACACCCTGAGAATGACTTTCGACGGGATGGCGGTGGGGGTTTACCGCGAAGGCGAAGACCTGCTCCCCATCATGCTCCGCCCTCCGAAGGAACAGAGGGAGAGTATAAGCAATCTGGACAACGTGCAGGCCTGGTCGTCAACCGCCGACAAAATGATTCCCATCGAACAGGTTACGGATGAGGTGAAAACCACATGGGAAGACGCGTCAATACAACGCCGCAATCGCATGAGGACAATCACCGTATCCTGCCAGCAGCGCTCCGGCACGGCCGACACGCTCTTCCGCAAGATGCGGGGGGAAATCGAGGCCATCCCCCTGCCCACCGGCTACAGCCTTGAATGGGGCGGGGAGTACGAGTCTTCCCACAGAGCCAACCGGAAACTTATGGCCAACGTGCCCCTGGCATTCTCGATGATGTTCTTCATCTCGGTCATGCTGTTCAACACCCTGCGCCACCCGGTAATTATATTCCTCGGCCTGCCCATGGCCATTATCGGGGTTACGATCGGACTTCTGATCGGGAACCAGCCATTCGGCTTCATGGCGACCCTCGGTTTCCTGAGCCTCTCCGGCATGTTGATCAAAAACGAGATCGTCCTGCTGGATCAGATTAATCTTGAACTAGCCACAGGCAAGGAAGCATACAAGGCAATCATCGACTCCGGCGTGAGCCGCGTGCGCCCGGTGTCCATGGCCGCCTTTACCACGGTGCTCGGCATGATACCGCTGATATGGGACGCATTCTTCTGCGCCATGGCGGTTACCATCATGGCTGGCCTTACCTTCGCCACGCTCCTCACTCTGGTTGTGGTTCCGGTACTGTACGCGACATTTTTCAACATCCACGAACCGGCCGCGAAAAGATAAGTTTATGCAGCCACTATAAAAAAGAGCCCTCCCGCATCAACGGGAAGGCTCTTTCAATTATCCGGCATACTTAAGATCAGAGCAATTCGCTGAGGAGCTGGCTCAACAGTGAACGGCGATAGGGCTTTTTGATAAACCCCAGGAGACCCTCTTTTTTCAGATTGGCAATATCCCCGTCCTTGGCAAAACCGGAGGCGATGAGAATCTTCGCATCAGGGTTCACCTTCCTGATAGCGCGAAAACAGTCAGGCCCGTTCATCTTCGGCATAATCATGTCGAGAATCACAAGGTCGATCTTGTCCTTTTTCTTCTCATAAATGGATAACGCCTCAACCCCGTCGCAAGCAAGAAGCACAGTATAACCCATATCAGTAAGTGAATTCTCCGTGGCCGTCCGTATTACGGACTCATCGTCGACCACAAGGATGCAGCCCTTACCCTGCATGGGGGTAAGAGGTTCTGGTGCGGGGTGCTGGACAACCATTGATGACTTTGAAACCGGAAGATAAATATGGAACTGGGTGCCATGGTTCAGTTCGCTCTCGACAACGATGGCCCCATGGTGGTCCTTAACCGTACCGTAAACGGCAGCCAGTCCAAGCCCGGTTCCCTGACCGACGTCCTTGGTCGTATAGAAAGGCTCAAAGATCTTATGCAGATCCTCACGGCTTATCCCCAGTCCGGTGTCTTCCACACATAGCTCGATATACTCACCCGGTTCAATCTCGAATGTGCTGGATTCGCAAAAGTCAGCGTCGAGCAGGGTATTGTGGGTTGATATGGCGAGAAACCCGCCGTTGGACATGGCATGCGCGGCATTAACTCCGAGATTCAAAACCATGTTCTGGATCTGGGATGGGTCGCCGATTATGGTGGAACTTTCCGCATCCAGCCGTTCAATTACGTCAACCCGTTTGTCTATGCTTCGCTCGAGAATGGCGATGGCATCCCTGATCGAGGCATGAACATCAATCGGTGTGGAGAAGAGCTTCCCTTTTCTAGAGAATGCCAATAGTTTCCCTGTCAGGTCGGCGGCCTTTTCGCTGGATTCGATTATGAGATTGATGTATTTGGTTATTTTCGGGTCAACATCCGGGATTTTTGTAGCCACAATCTCCGCCGAAGCCATGATCCCGGCAAGCATGTTATTGAAATCGTGGGCAATACCACCGGCGAGAAGCCCCAGAGAGTCCATTTTCTGTGTCTGCCTCAGATCCTCCTCCAGCCTGATCTTGTCGGTCACATCCCGGAAAACCATGACCACACCGACAAGTTCGTCCTCCGAGTTATGAATAGGAGAACAACTGTCGGCGATGAGACACCTCGAATTATCGTGGGTCACCATTACAGCGTGGGTCTTCATGTAATACCGTTTATCTCTGTTCAGCACATAATTAACCGGGTTGTCCATTGGCGCGCCGGTTTCCGGATCCATCAGCATGACGCCATCAAAAAGAACGCGCCCTTTCGCCTGCTCGAAGGGCCACGCGGTAAGCTCTTCGGCTACGTGGTTCATGCGGACAATGCGCCCGTCGATATCGGTTGCAATAACAGCGTCGCCGATAGAGTCGAGGGTGATGCGCAGGTTCTCTTCGCTTTCACGGAGAGACGTTTCCGTGCGGCGGATGGTATCAAAAGCATCGGACATCACTTGCCCCAGTTCGCGAGTCTCCAGCGATCCGGTAATGGGTATATCAACACCTGCGGGGCCGTCCTTGCTTATCCGTTCCGCAGCAGATGCAAGCTTCCTCAAAGGAGAGGAAAGACTCTCGGAGAGAATGCTGGAGAAGATAAGCGACAAGGCCAACAATATAAGGGATATCCCGAACATGCGCACCGCAAGATCCCACGCCGGGCGTTCAATGTCATCATCGTAGTAAGTAACACAGATATACCAGTCCAGCGGTTTGTAATGACTGATATAGGCACGTTTGCGAAAGGTTTTGGATTTATTATAGTCCGGCCTGTCCCATAAATATGTAAATAGTTTATTATCGGTTTCAGCCGCAAGTTTCATTTCATCAAGAATGAATTGCCCAGTGACTGGATTTTTAAGCGTGGCAACATTTTCCCCTTCAAGGACGGGATGGATAAGCATTTTCTTGTCCCCAGAGAAGAAGAACATGTACCCGCCTTCATTGACCGGCTTATCCTTGAAGGTTGCCCGCAACTCGTCCAGCACCGCAGCGATGCGTGTATCGACATCTTTCTCCACATCATCCATATAAACGCCACTTCCGATGATCCAGTTCCATGGCTTGTACAGGCGGACATATGACAGCTTTGGCTGCCTGTCTGATAGGCCATGTTCCGTAGGCTTCGGCCAGAGGTAGTCGATATATCCGGAACCGTCGCGGGCACAGAATTCATTGCCTGCCTGGAAAAGGTTGGTATCATTGCCGAGGGCGCAATTAAAGCTGGGGTTGTTCAGTACCTTGCCATCAAGCTCCGGCTCGGTCGGATGCATAATCATTATTGGATAAGGACGGGTGGTGTCGTTTATCCAGAAATATCCCACGCCGCTGGCGTAGCGCATCGCGCGCATCTGGTCTATGGACATGCGCTTTACGTCTTCAAGAGAGAAGCCGTTTTTCCCGGCAAGTTGACGATTGTTCTCTAGGGTATCGAAAGCTATATCGACAATGTCCCGGAGTTCCTTCTTCCGGTGTTCGATAAGCTTGTCGCGATAGAAAATTATGCTCTGGTGCTGATTTTCAACCGCTTTGGTGACGGCATCCAGAAGGTAATGAGAGTCGCGCTCCTGAATTTCCTTAAGGGTTTTCTGAGCCTGCCACTGCACTGCAATCATCAGCACACCGGTAGTAAGGAATGTTATACCGGCAACTACCGCAAAGATGCGCATTTTCTGAGAAAGCAGCATAGGACAATGCTCCATAAAGATCTGGCCCGACAACAACTTAATAAATACCGCTTTTCCGCACTCGCAGCAAGCCGCATTTTGCAGTTCTTGACTAAAGAGCAGAAATAAGCAAGATAGGACATATTAATCAATTTGCATGGAGGGACTAGGGTGCATAAAGCAACATTAATATTAATGGCCCTGTTATGTGGCTGCATCATTACAGGCACCGTGCAGGCGGGGGAGCGGAAAACCGTTCTGTGTACCACCTTCCCCATTTACCAGATAACCCGCAACGTTACGGACAAGTGCGAGAATGTTGAGGTGCAACTTATGCTGCCGAGCCAGAGCGGTTGCCCCCACGACTACGCCATGACCCCGCAGGATATGCAGAAACTGGCGAAGACGGATATCCTTATTATTAACGGGCTGGGACTGGAGTCGTTCCTCGGAACCCGCACCGACAAGCTCAATCCGAAAATGCTGACCATCGACAGCTCTAAGGGCATCAAGGAAACGCTACCTTACATCGAAGAACATGAAGATGAGGGTGAGCACGAGGAGCATGATGATGAAGATAAAAAAGAGCACCATCATCACGGCTCTGGAACCAACCCCCATCTCTTCGCCAGCCCGCGCATGGCCGCCAAACTCGCGGTCAATATCGCGGAACAACTTTCAAAGGCTGATCCCGACTGCGCCGCTACGTATAAGAGTAATGCAAAAAAGTATTCTGAAAACATGAACAAACTGGCGGACGAGATGCAGGCTCTTGGGGAAAAGCTGGAGAACAACCGCATCGTCCAGCCACACGGCGTCTTCGACTACCTCGCCCGCGATATGGGCCTGGAGAGAATAGCCGTAATGCAGTCCCACGGGCAGGAGCCATCGATTGCGCAGATGATGGGGATAATCAAGGCGATCCAGAATAAAAAAGTCGGCGCCATCTTCACCGAACCCCAATACTCCGGAAAGACGGGGAAGACCATTGCCAAGGAAACCGGCGTGCCTCTGGCCTCGCTGGACCCTGTGGCCACCGGGCCGGAAGACGCGCCCCTTGATTACTATGAAAAAGTCATGAGGGAAAACATGAAGACTCTCGCAAAAACGCTGGGGGCTAAAACGGAATGACTCTCAACAGCAACACTGAAGCCACAGCGGTAAAATTCGACAATGTTACGGTCAGGATGGGCGGCAATACTATTCTGGACGGAGTCTCGGCACGGATTCCCGCCGGTAGCTCAACCGCGATCGTCGGCCCTAATGGCGCGGGCAAAACCACCATGCTTCTCTCCCTTCTCGGGCAGGTTCCTTTTGAAGGAAGCATTGAGATAGAGAACACTCCGGAAGGGAAAAAGCCCTGCATCGGGTACGTCCCCCAGCGCCTCAGCTTCGACCGGGGAATGCCCGTAACCGTTCTTGAATTCATGGTCATGGGATGGCAACGGATGCCGCTCTGGTTCGGCATACGCAAATCGCACCGCGAAAAAGCCCTCGCCCACCTTCGCTCCGTCAAGATAGAAGGGGTTGCCGAACGCAAACTTGGCGCCCTCTCGGGCGGCGAGATGCAGCGCGTGCTCCTCGCCCTCGCACTTGGACAGGAACCCGACCTTCTGGTTCTTGACGAACCTGCGGCGGGAGTGGACTTTCAGGGCGAGTATATCTTCTGCGAGCTCCTTGAGGACCTGCGCAGAAAAAATGGATTCACCCAGCTCATGGTCAGCCACGACCTCGCCACCGTAACCCACCATGCGACACACGTGATATGCCTAAACCGAAAAGTGGCTGCCGAGGGAAAACCGAGAGAGGTACTTACCCACGACACTCTCGCCGCCATCTTTGGCCTCCACATGGGTCTCGTCGACAGCAGGGTCCTGCCCAAATGCGACGGAAGCTGCAAGGCCCACTGCTGCAATGGAGAGCACAAATATGACTGACCCTGCAAGCGCCAATGAAGCAGCCCACGGGCTTCTTCCATTCATATATGATATTATAGCCAAAGCCCTGCCCTTCGACTGCATGCAGATGACGTTCATGCAGCAGGCATTGCTGGGGCTGATCCTGCTCGCACCCATGGCGGCGGCGATGGGGGTGCAGGTTGTCAATTTCCGCATGGCTTTTTTCACCGACGCTATCAGCCACTCCACATTCACCGGAGTAGCCCTGGGCCTGATCTTCGCCATTGATCCCCACTGGAGCATGCCAGCTTTCGGCGTGCTGGTCGGGCTTGGAATAATCGCAAGCCAGCGGCGAAGCACCCTGTCGAGTGACACGATCATCGGAGTTTTCTTTTCCGCTGTCGTCGCCTTCGGCCTGGCCGTGGTCAGCCGTGACCGGGGCATGGCGCGGGACCTGCAGAGTTTTCTCTATGGCGACATCCTCACCATCAGCGAATTCGACATCAAGGCGATGATGGTGCTCTTCCTCGTTCTTGCAGCCTTTCAGGCATACGGCTACAACCGACTCCTATATATCGGGCTGCACCCGATCCTCGCCGAGACGCACCGCGTGCGGGTTGCGGTTTATCAATATTTATACGCCACCCTCCTCGCGCTGGTGGTTGTCTTTTCGGTGTGGGCGGTTGGGGTGCTGCTGGTTACGGCGATGCTGATTGTTCCCGCCGCCGCGGCGCGCAATTTTTCCCGTTCCGCAGGCGGCATGCTCTGGTGGGCACTGCTGGTCAGCGTCACCTCAGCTGTTATAGGGCTTGTCCTCTCGGCGCAGGAATGGGCCCGCACCGCCACAGGCGCTACCGTAATTCTTGTAGCTTTTGTATGGTTCGTATTCAGCGCCGTCGTCGCCTCCATCCGCGGCGAACGGGTGCGATAGGATTTAAAATGTCCGTGAAAAAGCAGACTGCAATCGTAACGGGCGGCGCCCAAGGCATCGGCAAGGGCATCACAACCCACCTGATAGCAAAAGGGTGGCTGGTAGCGGCGATGGACACCGACACCGAAGCTCTTGTCGAACTTGCGGCCGAGTTCCCCGGCGACAACCTGCTTACCCTCATCGGTGACGTTGCGGACGAAGATGCGGTCAAGAGCTGCGTCGATAAAGCGTTCGAGACTTTCGGGCATATTACAGCTCTTGTAAACAATGCGGGCATAAGCACCGGCTTCGGGAAAAACATTCAGGAAATCTCACTCGCAGACTGGAACCGCGTTATCGGAGTAAATCTTACCGGCACATTTCTCATGTCCAAACATTGCGCCAGCCATCTTGAAGCATCGAAAGGCGCGATCGTAAACATCTCCTCCACCCGCGCCCTGATGTCGGAGAAGAACACTGAAGCATACAGCGCGTCAAAAGGCGGCATCGTCGCCCTGACCCACGCCCTCGCCGTAAGCCTCGGGCCGGAAGTCAGGGTAAACTGCATCAGCCCCGGCTGGATTGAGACAGGGGAATGGCAAAAGCAGGAAAAGCGGCGCGTGCCACATCATTCCGATCTCGACCGCAACCAGCATCCCGTCGGCAGGGTCGGCAAACCGGAAGACATCGCGGAGCTTGCCGAGTTTCTTCTCTCGGATAAATCGGGATTCATCACGGGGCAGAACTTCCCCGTCGACGGCGGCATGACAATCAAGATGATATATGAAGAATAACAAGGGCAGGATTCAGGCGGTAATATTCTCGCCGACAAGAAGTGACTGATAAACACTCCGATACCCATTAACCATTTTTTCCAGCGAAAAGTCTTTCGCCCGGTCTCTGGCTTTGGAAGAGAATTTCGCACGCAGCCCGCCGTCTTTCGCAAGGCCCGCGATGCAATCGGCCAGCGCCTGCGGATTCTCGGGCGCAACCAGAATCCCGTCTTCACCGTTATTGATAATCTCCGGCAGCGAATCAATCTCGCTTGCAATAACCGGCAGCCCGCAATACATGGCCTCAAGAACCACAAGCCCGAACCCTTCCCATCGCGAAGGGCAGACAGCGATATCGAGGGCAGGGAAAAAATCCTGCGCCTGCCGGTATCCGACAAAGGTCAAGCTCTCGCCAAGTCCGGCCACGCGCGCCAGATTTTTCAGTTCACCCTCTTTCTCGCCATAACCGGCAACCACGAAATGCAGGTTCTCGCATTCTCCCGATTTGGCGAGAACGGAGGCGGCGCGGATAAAGATATCGATTCCTTTTTGCGCGTCAAAGCGCCCGAGAACGCCGACCAGCATTTCGTCGCCAGGCAAGCCGAGTTCTTTGCGCGCCTCGGCTTTCGGTTTTACCTTGTCAAAGCGCGAGAAGTCGAGGCCGTTGTAAATGACGTTGAAAAGCTTTTCCTCAAGCCCGGTCTTCTCGATAAGGAAGTTTTTCACAGCCTTGCTTACGCAAATCTCGGCTGCGCACCACCGAGCAGTAAGGCGGTCGAGAAGAAAATGCCACCACACCCCGCGCCGGTCGACAATATGGCTGGTGGATACAACAGGAATCGCCAGTGGCCTCGCCGCCAGACGGCCCACGACTGACGAATGGATAAGATGGGCGTGCACAATGTCGATACTCCACTCGCGAAGTATCTTCCGCAAACGCCAGATCACGCCAAGGTCGCACCGGCTGTAAGCTCCGAGGTCGATCACCTCGATACCGCGCTCGCGCAGCAGATCGGCATATTCCCCGCGTCCGTCAAGTGCGGCCACAAGCGGCATAAATTCATCCCTATCCATAGCCGAACAAAGGTCAAGAACGATCCGTTCCGCCCCGCCGGGATATAATTCGGTAATAAGATGAAGAACCTTTTGGGCCATATTTCCCCGCATTCCTGATTTAATGATAAGGCTATTGTAAAAAATACACAGCCGAAAGCAAAGAAATGCTTGACTTTATCGGTCGTTAAGTCTAGATTCAATAGCGTTCCAATTGAGGATACGACTTCCAGTGTCCTAGTTCCCTTAAAACCGAGAAGACCTGCACCAGTGTCCCTGCATCACATCGGATGTCTATGTCTTTTTAATTTGCTGTTTACCCGATACAGGAGTATCAGACTTACCAAAGCCGTAACTGTTGCCGGACTCCACCCGCGCTTCTCCACTTTACCCCTTCACCATTATCTTACTCCGGCCACGTAACTGACTTTACTGACATTTCGTAAATTAACCTGCCCTTGTCAGGGCTACATAACTTTATCCAAATCAAAATATGCCTAAAACACTATACCTTATAGACGGTCACGCACAGATTCACCGCGCATTCCATGCGGTTGAAGGGCTTGAGACGCCGGACGGGCGTCCCAGCGGCGCTATCTTCGGCTTCACGCGCACCCTTCACGACGTAATCAACAAGCACAACCCCGATTATCTCATCGCCGTCTTCGACTCTCCCGGAAAAACATTCAGACACGAAAGATATCCGGACTACAAAGCCACGCGCAAACCGACCCCGCCGGAACTCCTTCAGCAAATCCCGACCATCATCGACATTGTCAAAGCCTAC
>JAFGWW010000005.1 GCA_016936955.1 Planctomycetota bacterium
GGCTTCGTGGTCGGTCTCCGGCTGGGCGGGAAGCCCCAGCAGGATCCTGACCATCTCCTGCACCTGCTCCTTGTTTGCCCGGCCGTTACCGGTTACGGCGCGCTTCACCAGCGCTGGCTCATAACCCTCGACCGCAAGCCCCTTCTCGGCGGCGGAGATAACGGCGGCGCCGCGTCCCTCGCCGATGGCTATGGCGGTCTTAACGTTGTTCCCGGCGAAAACCGTTTCAATGGCCGCAACTTCCGGGGAGTATTTCTCGATAACCTCAATGAGCCCGGTATGGATCGTAATCAGCCGCTGCGACATCTCATCGCCTTTGGCCTTTATGCAGCCGCCCGCGACGTAAATCAGTTTCGATCCGCTTGACTCGACTATTCCGTAACCGACGTTGCGGGTGCCGGGGTCAATTCCGATCACCCTCTTCGGCTTCTCCATTAGGTTTCTTCTCCTCGGCGTGGGTGGCATCTTCCGCCGGTTCCTGAGCGGGTGCGGGCTTGTAGGCGTCGGGCGCGAAATACAGGAAGTTCCACAGGTTGTTGCCGTGGGTGTTGCCTACCGGGGCCCAGCTTATGGTTGTCCGCCTTTTCTTCACCCATTTTATCTTCTGGCCGAAGTCGATCTTGCCTAGTTCCTTGGCCATGTTATCGGAGAGGTAGCGGTTGCGCCGGAAATTGGCGGTCGCCAGCATTCCCTTCGGCGACTGACCCTCTTCAAGGCCGAGTTGCCAGAGGGGTATCTTTATCTCGACGGTGTAGTCGCCTTCGTTGATAATGGCTCCGCCTTCCGCCGAGATGAGCTCCTTCTTGTCTTTCAGGTATTTGGGAACCTCGATTTTTGTGTCCCCTCCGTGGCGGCAGTAGCGCCCTTCATATTGCGGGGCGGAGCGCGGGATATAGATAAAGGCTCCGGAGGGAAGAATGGTCCAGTCGCCGTAAGGGCCGAGATCACGGTTGAGCGAGATCATGAGATTGAGCGAGTCGCTCTTGTAACTGTTGCGGATTATATCGGAGGCTTTACTCTCGCGGTTAAGGGTGCAGGTTATCTCTTTGGGGAACTTCTCGGGAATTCTTGCCGCGAAGAAGAGGTGGGTGTCTGTGTAGAAAAAGTATGCGGAAATCGAGAGGGCTCCGGCGTCCAGGAGATTGACCGGCATCTCCGTGTTGTATCCGAGCCAGGATTTGTCCGTCAGCGGCGGGAGCGTTTTATATACATCCTCGTCAAGATTGCCGTCGATCGCAATCTCCGCATCGGGCATGTAATATGCCGTTGCGAGGGGGATTGGAGATGCTTCCTCGCGCTTGCCCTCAGCCCAGCGTTCGGCGCTGATCATCCTGCGCATGTCGCTCAGGGGGGCGAGTCCTCTGGCTTTGTCCCAGAGGGCAAACATCCGCTCGTTCGCCGAGCCCTGCATGTAGCCCGCTGCGAGGTAGAAAAAAGCGGTGTTGACCCGTTTCTCGCGGCTGCTGTCGGGGATCAGGGCGGGGCCGTCAAAGGCAAGGTGCTGCCAGGATTTGTCGGCTACGTCCCAATTCATTTCCTTCGCGGCTTTATGGGCTACGGTGATATAGGAATACTCAAGAACGTAATGTTTCTGGCCCAGAAATTCCTCCGCCCTCTGCACCTTGATGAGGGCGTCTTCGGACTTGGCCCGGCCGATTGCCCCGTCGAGGGTGCGCTTGACTGACAAGGCGGCTTTCTCGAAACCGAGTTCCTCGATACATTTTTTCTTTATCGCTTCTACGCGGGGGATGCGGTCATCCAGCCCCTGGGTCTTGCACTGCTCATAAAGCTCGTAAGCTTTGCGGAGCTTGTTGTCGCTGCTTACGCTGTCGAGGTTTATCACCATCTCGCGCGTGTCGGCGATGAATGTATTGAGTTTTGCTTTTTCCGCACGGTTGAAGACATCGGAGAGCATCTTCCAGTCCACCGGGTCGGCCAGTGCGGCTCGCCGGTGCCGGTTGAGAGCTTCCTCGAACTTCTTCGGCTGCTTCTTCTTATTGGCCATATCCTCCATCTTCCGGTGGATGGATATGATGTCCTTGTCTCTTGATTCGGGGAAGCGGTTGATCGCGTCGAGAAGAGCCTCGTCCTGTTCATTCGATGCGCCCAACTCGCCCAGAACCTTGTATTTGTCCATACTCAGCTTGGCGACCTCGTTCGGATCGTCAGCCAGTTCGAGGCGGGCGTTGATCTGTTCTTTTTTGAGATAGTTGCCTGCGTAGTCCTTGACTGCGCTGTCGATCGGGTCGACCAGGCTGCCGAAGGAGCCGATGCGCATGGATATTCCCGATGCGTCCCATAGCAGATAATCGGTGCCGATAACGCCGCCGATGGCGAGCAGGGCGATTATGAGACGTGAACGTTTGAATAGTGATTTCATGAGGCTGCGCCTTGGGCGTATCGGGTTATTCGAATTCGAAGAAATTAAAGGTCTCGTGGTTGTGGGCGTTGCTGGTTTTCGGGCACCACGAGATAGAACTTCTGCGCGCGTCCTGCTGAACGTCTTTATCGTCACGCATTCGTTCGGTGATCCACCGGTGGCGCCTGATGTTGCCGTTCACCAGCTTGCCGCGGAGTCCTCCCTTTACGCCGATCATACCGACCGGGATTCTGATCTCCGCGCTCCAGCTATCGCTGTTGATCATGGTCTTGGACGTTATGGGATCCTTGTTCTTGTCGGCGAAATCCACGCTTCCGCTGAGTTCGTAATAATGGCGCGCGTTGCCGCAGCTTACAACCCACTGCTGGTAAAAACCCATATCTCGTGCCGGGTCGATGAAGATTTCGAGGCAGTCGTCCATCCATGCCGATGGGTCGTCGCCGGCTTTCAGGTTAAGGTTGATCTTTTCCGGATGAGGCTCGGGGCAGATGACGCTTACGTATAAATATTCGTCGGTGTAAAACATATAGGCTGTAAGCGCGAGTTTGCCTGCATCATGGGAAACCGTTCCCTTTTCCTCATCGTGGCTCAGGAACCACGGGGCGGGCAGGGGGGTGAGGGATGCGTAGAGCTTATCATCAAGGACGCCGTCAATCGTGATCTCTGCATTGGGGAGATATTTGATTGTGTAAATGTTTTTCGGACACTTCCCCTTGCGCCCTTCGTCTACCCATTTCTCGCCGTCTAGGTATGAATCAAGAAGGCTGGTATTTTTATTGAGCAAGGCGGCCGATTTGCGGACGGGGGTTAGCATCTCCTTCTGCTTCACCTGTATCAGCTTGTTGACAGTAAGGAGAAATATGCCGTATGTTTTGTTCGCAATAGTGGAATCGATCTTTTTAAGGGGCGGATATTCAGTGACAAGGTTCCAGCCTTTGACTGCCTGATCTGTGTAGCCGCTTTTGACCGCTTTCTCGATAAGCATCAGAACCGAGTTGTATACCTTCTCCCTGAATTCCGGATACTCGGAGAGCGTTTCGGTGAGAGCTTTGCTGGCTTCGTCAAGTTTGCCGTCGTTGATGCTCTGCTGCGCGGTCTTGCAGTTGAATGTGACGATCTTCTCTTTGCTGCTGGATTTTTTCGCCGTCTCAATAACCCCGTCGATCCTTGTTATATTCTCCTGATCCTTCCGCGCTTCATAGTGCTCGAGAAGCATTTTCGCCAGAGAGAGGGTTACCTCCGGATTTGAGGCCGATACCGTTATGGTGTGCTCGCCGTATTTTACGAAATCATCTTCCAGACCGCCGTTTTTCGCCCAGACCGAAATTTTGCGCAGCATTTCGATGTCGGTGGCGGCGGAGGCTGTGGCGAAAAGCTCTTCCAGAATCGGCTTGAGCTTGTCCTTGATCTGCTTGCCTGAATAATAGTCGGCGAGTTTGACGGTTGCGTCTTTGATTGTCTTTATCTCGCTTTTGGGAAAGCGGCTTATCAGGGTTTCCTGAAGCTTGGCGTACAGGTCTTCTTCCTTGGCCTTGGTGTATATTTCGCCGAGCTTCATCGCGATCTCGGCCGCCTGTTTATCCGTGGTGGCCTGTTTCAGTTTTTCTTCAAGCTCTAGCCGCTTGACCGTCTGTCCGGTGACGCTGCTGACCATCTCGTCGAGGGGGGAGGCCATGCCGCCGAAAGAGCCGATACGCCCGATAAGCCCGGACGCGCTCCACGCGAAATGATCCACCACGATAATTCCGATGACTGCGATTATGAGAACACCCCAGAATGCACGCTTGCTCATGGAATCCCCTATGGCGTCGTCGGCGCCAGAATAATTACAATATCAATGGAATGAATATGATAGCACCTGCGGAGATGGTCGCGTGCCTTGCCGCTGCGGTTCTGGAAAATGCGCGCGCCCTGTCCGTCAGGAACTCTACTAAAGGGTAAACCAACCGGCAGTTATTGTCAAGTTGGGCTTGGTGCTTTTGCGTCATAATATGCCGATTGGTGCGATGAAGAACGGCATCAGCCGTTTACGGCGAAATACGCGCGGGCGTCGTCGATATCCTGCATCACCTGCTTTGTGAGTTCTTCCTGGCTCTCGAATTTGGTTTCGCTCCGGATCCTTTTAAGGAAGGAGACCTCCGCATTCTGGCCGTAGAGGTTGCCGTTGAAGTCGAAGAGATGGGTTTCGATCAGCACATCTCTCGGGTTGGATGCGTCGATAGTTGGGCGGTGGCCGATGTTGGTTACTGAATTCCACGTGGTCTGTCCGCAGCGGGCTTTTGTAATATATACTCCCTTGGGCGGGTGGAGTTCGTGATGGGGGTCGAGGTTGAGGGTGGGGAAGCCGAGTTTGCGCCCCAGCCCTTGCCCGGAGATGATGGTTCCGAGAACCGAGACCTTGCGGCTCAGCATCTCCTCTGCCCGGTCGAGATCGCCTTCGGTTACTGCTTTGCGTATGGCGCTTGAGCTGATCTTGGTGCCGTCTTTTTCGAGCAGCATTACCTCCCGTGCGCGGAAGCCGTATTTCTCGCCCACCGATTCCAGATATCTCGCGTTGCCCGCGCGGTCGCAACCGAAGCGCGCGTCAGACCCGAGAACCACACCCGACGCTTTCAGGCAACCCGCGAGGATCTGGTTTATGAAATCGTCCGCCCTCATCTTCGCAAGCTTGTCGTTGAATGGCATGATGAGGGTAGCGTCGAGGCCGAGACGCTCGAAGAGGACGAGCCTGTGTTCAAGGGTTGTTATCATCTCCGGCGCGTCGTGGCTTGGCAGGACTGCGCGGGGGTGGACGTCGAAGGTTATGGCGAGGGAGGGCTGGCCCAGTTCACCAGCCATGGCTGTCGTCTCGTTTATAACCTTCTGGTGCCCTTTGTGGACCCCGTCGAACATGCCGATGGTGACGACCGGGCGCTTGCCGGAGAATATGTTGTCGCAAGGATTGAAAAATCTGAACATCCGGCCTTCTCCAAAATGATTCCGGCGTCGAGTTTAACCCCGACGCCGGTAATTTGCAATAATAAGCGGTTGTGGTTATCTTGCCGCAGCGTAGGCCTGAAGCTTTGACCAGGTCTGGGCGCCTACGATTCCGTCGGCCTTGAGCCCTTCCTTGGCCTGGAAGGCGCGGATGGCGGCGATGGTTCTCTCGCCGACCCTGCCGTCAATCTTGCCGGGGTTCATGCCCGCGTTCTGAAGGGCGGTCTGGATGGTCGCAACCGGCACGGCTACGCGGATATGCTGTTTTTCCTTGCTTACGCTGGACTTGCTGGAGCTCTTCCGCGTGGTTTTCTTGCTGCTGGTCTGCCTGGTTGCAACATAGCGGGGCTTCTGCGCAAGTTGGGCGATGCGGGCACGCTTGGTGGCTTCCGAGCTGTAAGAGCTTGCCGGCTGCGGTTCGACCGGGTTAAGGGTGAGTGGTGCCTGCATGGGTTCCTGTGCAGGGGCGGGGCTTACGGAAGAGGACTGTATCTGGCTCTGGAGCATGGCGAGCTGGGCCTGTATTTCGTCAAACCTTGTGTCCATCTGCTCTGCCAGCTCGGAGTTCGAGCCGGAGCTTCCCTGCGCCACCGGATTCTTGCATCCGCCCATGGAAACAAC
>JAFGWW010000140.1 GCA_016936955.1 Planctomycetota bacterium
AAGTAGACCGCGCTTTCCGGCATGGTGCCCGCAAGCGACTCGGGCATGGATATCTCCCGCGCGGCGGCGAACATCCTGCCCGTCGTGGTGTCACGGATAAAGGCGATCTGTGCGCGGGCGGAGACGTCCTCGTCGGTTATGGTGGCGCTTAATTCTATCGTATCGAGATTCGAGATGCCGTTGCGTACCTGGTCGAGTATGGTGCTGAGTCCGAGGGAGAAGGGGTGGTCCTTGCGCGAGGCGCCCACAATTTCCTGCATGGCGTCTTCGGTGAGCTGGTCGAAACTAGATTTTATTCCTTGCCTGTAAATTGAGGCGATGGCCTTGATATTTACTATGGCGCGGACGTCGCCCCGTTCCGAAGGAAATACGCCTTTTTCGCCATGCTTTTCGTAGAGCGAGCGGGCGCTGATGATGGCTTCGCGCCCAGTGCCGAAGATGGTGGTGTTGAATGCGGTGGTGGTCATGAAAAGGGCGGTGGTGGTGTCGCGGATGTCTTCGCGCATGGCCACGACGTCATCGCTGATTCCCTCCTGCCTGATCGAGGGTTGGGCGGTTACGGTCTGGCGGTATTCCGAGCCGTCGTCGACGCGGAAAGCGAAGACGAAGGGCGCACCCTTTATCTTGGTCGGATTGAAAAACAGTATTTCGAGATAGGAATTCTTGGTCACATTATCGAGGCCGGGATTACGGATGAAATTCCCCATCGCGGTTTCGACTGGATTGCGGAACTGGTTGTGCGGGTTGATCTCGGTCAGGAGCCTTTCGATAAGCTGGCTCGCCCTGCCAATGTTCTCTACCCTGAGGACGGCAAGCAGGTCGCCGCCGTCGCTGAAGGGGCTTTCCCCGGCAATAAGCTTTTCCCCGCCCAGCAGCATGAGGAATGCGAACGCTACCGTCAGAAGAAAGAGGGCTCCTTCTCCGGTGCGGGCGGGATGCTTGGTTCTGCCGGTTGCTTTTCTCACATCAAGTCCTGATCTGGCCTTCGCCTTCAACAATCCATTTGTATGTCGTCAGCCCTTCGAGGCCGACGGGGCCGCGGGCGTGAAGCTTGTCTGTGCTGATGCCGATCTCCGCGCCGAGGCCGTACTCGAAACCGTCGGAGAATCGGGTCGATGCGTTTACCATGATCGACGAACTGTCGACCTCGCGCTTGAAGCGGGTGGCGGCGTTGAAGTCGCGGGTTATGATCGCGTCTGTGTGGTGCGAGCCGTAGGCGTTTATGTGGCGGATCGCATGGTCGATATCGTTCACCACGGTTACGGAGAGGATCAGATCGAGATACTCGGTGCCCCAGTCCTCTTCGGTTGCGAGCTTGACCTTCACCCCTTTGGCGAGTTTGACCACCTCCGCGTCACCGCGAATCTCGACCCCTTCCTTCTTGAGTGCCTTGAGGCATTCGGGGAGGAATTTGGCGGCCACGGATTTGTGGACGATCAGGGTCTCCATGGCGTTGCATACGCCGGGGCGTTGCACCTTGGCGTTGATGGCAATGCTGCGGGCCATGTCGAGGTCGGCGGCCGAGTCGATATAGACATGGCAGATTCCGTCGAGGTGCTTGATTACGGGAATCCTGCTGTGTTCCATGACGGCCTGAATCAGTCCCTTGCCGCCGCGGGGAACCACGACGTCGATATAGTTGCTGAGGGAAAGAAGCTCGGGGACAAGGGCGCGGTCGGTGGATTCGACAACCTGCACCGCCTCGTCGGGAAGGCCAACCTCCTCGAGAGCCGAAGCTAGCACCCTGCCCAGTGCCTTGTTGGTGTGGACCGCTTCCTTTCCTCCGCGAAGGATGGCTGCGTTGCCGCTCTTGATGCAGAGGGCGGCCGCGTCGATGGTAACGTTGGGGCGGGACTCGAAGATGATGAGCACTACGCCGAGGGGCACGCGCGTGCGGTGAAGACGCAGGCCGTTGGGCTGTTTCCAACCGTCGATTACCCCGCCGATGGGGTCGGGGAGGGCGGCGACCTGCCGGAGGCCCTGCACCATTTTTTCGATGCGGCTCTTGTCTAGCTTGAGGCGGTCGAGCATGGCATCGCTCAGGCCGACTTTCTTGCCCGCCTTGAGATCCTTCGCGTTCGCGTTCAGGATGCTTTTTGTGTTGCTGATAAGACGGTCGGCGGCGGCGCTGAGAGCCGCGTTCTTGAGTCCGCCTTCAGCACGCGCGAGGGCGGGGGCGCTCTCCTTGGCGGAGGCGGCTAGCCGTACGGCCTGTCCGTGAAGTTCTGACATGTTATATCCCTTTCCGTAATTGCCGGTTAAAATCCATGCGCTATTGCTTCTTATTCTTCCTGAAGTCAGTTCCCGTGCGGAACATTTTGGCGATCTTTACTGCCTGACCTTCCCCTTCAAGATTGTCCCAACTTATCAGCACGGTCTCCGCGATGTATCCGTCTTTCTCCAGACTTACAATTATCCCTTCCGGAATATTGAATCCCTGCGCCTGAAAATCTCCGTAGCCGTGAACCTCGTAGGGCAGGGCGGTTCTGCCGATGTTGTCAGTATCGGCGGCTGCACCGACGCGGTATCTGGTTCTCGCCGATGATGCTTTGACCTTCACGCCCGACAGGGGGCGCAGGCTCTCGCCGTCTATCACCGTGAGTATAACCTCCCCGCGTTTTCCCGCGCTTGTATCTTCCGAGCATCCGCAGAGCGCGCATAACACGGCAAGCGGGAGTAGTTGTGCGAAGAGTTTCATCTCAGGTTCCCACCGTTTCGTTTATGATCACGAGGTTGTCGCGGTGCACCACGTTCTCGCAGCAGTCGTAACCGAGGATGCCAGAGAGTTCGTCGCTTCTGCGTCCGAGAATTTTCCTTACCTCTTCCGACGAGAAATTGCTGAGGCCGCGGGCGATTTCCTTTCCTTCCGGGTTTACTATCATTACCGTATCTGCTTCGGAAAATTCTCCGGAGAGATTTTTAATGCCGATGGGGAGCAGGCTCTTCTTGCCACTCACCAGAGCCTTGACCGCGCCGTCGTCGATAATGAGTTTGCCTTCCGGCTTGCGGCCGAAAGCGATCCACTGGTTGCGCAGGGATGTGCGCTTTTTTCTCGGGGAGAAGAAGGTTCCTACTTCTTCGCCGGAGAGGATTTTTCCCAGCACGCCTTCGTCGGTTCCTTTGGCGACCACGAGGGGAATTGCGGCCATGCTTGCGGCGAGGGCGGCGTTGAGTTTGGTCGACATCCCGCCGAGCCCGAGCCCGCTGGTGCTCCCGCCCGCGCATTCGAAAATATCCTGCGTCAGTTCCTCGACGTGGCTGATAAGGGCTGCGTCTTCTTCGGTGGGGGATTTGTCGTAGAGGCCGGGCACGTCGGTCAGGAGGATGAGGCAGTCCGCCTCGACCAGCTGGGCGACGCTTACCGCGAGGCCGTCGTTGTCGCCCATCTTGAGCTTGAGTTCCTCCACCGCCACGGTGTCGTTCTCGTTTACAATGGGGATTACCGAGTGCTCAAGCAGGGCGTGGAGCGTGTTGCGCGCGTGGAGAAAACGCTGCCTGT
>JAFGWW010000016.1 GCA_016936955.1 Planctomycetota bacterium
AAGAGCCCGGACCAGAACCAGCCGGCTTTTGCCGACGCTGCCGCGGCTGAAAATTTCTTCAAAGCGCGTACCGCTCCGGAGGCGTTCATCTTTCGGAAGGCCATTCTCTTTCACCGCCGCCTCCCTTTTGAAAAGCCTGCCGGACATTGCCGAAAACGCGGCCTGCACGCAAGGCGCTTGCGCAAAACATCAGACCGCTTCTGTTCTCCCCTGTCGCTTCATGACCTCTTTTACTACAGGGGGATGGGATTACGAAAGATCGCATTTTTGCCGAAAATCGCGGCAAGTCAAGCAATATTGACAAATACATATATATGGCGCAATGGCATGTCTTGTCCGTATTGTCGATATCTCTTTTATTGGTAATGACTTATGTTGATATTTTGGCCTTTTTCCGTCTATCAACTATAACCGTTAATGCTTTTGTTCTTGTTGACGGAAATTTCTGACAGTGTTAGACTTGCGGTTGCAGCAGGGAGTTACCCCACAGAAATACGGTTTTGTTTATCTTTTTCAGGCTCTCTGCCTGCGTTTCTTTCAAAAGGAGAAATAAAGTGCCTATTGAGAATGAAGCCCAATTGAAGCAGACTATATGGGATGTGGTCCACCGTACGCCTGTCCTGGATATTCACACCCACCTTTACGATGCCCGCTTCGGCGAGCGTCTGCTCTGGGGCATAGACGAGCTGCTGACATATCATTATCTTATCGCCGAGTTTTTCCGCTATTCACCCATGGATTGCGACGAGTTTTTCGACCTTTCCAAGCGGGAGCAGGCGGATCTGGTCTGGCAGCACGTGTTTCTGGAAAATTCACCCGTAAGCGAATCCGCCCGCGGCGTCCTCACCGCCATCGGCCTGCTGGGGCAGGACCCGCGCAGCCGCGACCTCGGCGCTTTCCGCCGCTATTTCGAGAGCAAGGCGATCGAAGAGCATATCTCCGACGTCTTCCGCATCGGCAACCTTGAGAGCGTGGTCATGACCAACGACCCCTTCGATGAAGTGGAGCGTCCGGTCTGGGAAGACGGAATCCCCGGCGACAGCCGCTTCAAGGCCGCCCTCCGGCTCGACTCGCTCATCATCTCCTGGGATGATGCGTGCAAGAGCCTCAAGGAATGGGGCTATAAGGTAAAGGCTCGTCTCGACAAGAATGTATACACCGAGATCAAGCGTTTCCTCGTTGAGTGGATCGAGAAGATGGATCCCCTTTACATGGCCGTCTCCCTTCCCAACGATTTTGATTTTTCCGACAAGTCGAATACGGCAAAGCTTCTGCACAAGGTCATAATCCCCCTCTGTATCGAGGCCAATCTTCCTCTTGCGCTCATGATCGGCGTCAAGCGCGGGGTCAACCCGGCGATCAAGCTTGCCGGCGACGGCGTGGGCAAGGCCGATATCAAGCAGCTTGAGCAGCTCTGCCGCGAATACCCGCAGGCGAAGTTCATGGTCACTTATCTTTCGCGCGAGAACCAGCACGAACTCTGCGTCACTGCGCGCAAGTTTGCCAACCTCATGCCTTTCGGCTGCTGGTGGTTCCTCAACGACCCCGAAACCATAACCGAGATGACGCGCATGCGTCTCGAGCTTCTGGGCCTGAGCTTCATCCCACAACACTCCGACGCCCGCGTACTCGACCAGGTGCTGTACAAGTGGGCCCACTCTCGCTGGATCATCGGCATGGTGCTGCAGGATAAATACTCCGATCTCTGGCGCACCGGCTGGCGTGTCAGCCCCGAGGAGATCGAGCGCGACGTGGCGCGTCTTCTTGGCGGCAACTTCAAGAACTTTCTGGCCAGATAGGCCTTGGACGGTAAACCTGATCGGCGCCCGGCATGATTGTATCAGAGGCCGGGCGGCGATTTTCTTGCAATGGAGCGCGGCAAATGAACCCGAAGCGCATTCTCCCCGTGTTGCTGCTTACTCTTTCCCTTTCTTCATTTGTTTTTGCGGCGGAGAAGGAGAAGCTTACCCGTTACGAGCTTACCGAGCAGGATATCGAAAATGCCATGGCCGATGACTGGTATGGCATGTACCTCGCCGGCAGCAAAATCGGCTATATGCACCATACCTGCATGCGCAAGGACGGGAACATATTCACCAGCATGAGCGGGCGGATGCAGCTAACCCGCATGGGCAAGGTTATCGAGGTAAACATTCTGGAGTCAAAAACCTTCTCCGGCACCGCGCCCTATCCGCTTCTGGCCGTCGAGCTAATCCAGTCCGACGGGGTGCAGAGCAAGAAGGTGAACGTCAGCAAAAAGGACAAAGGTTTTGTCACCACCATCAAGGAGGGTGAGAACGAGCGCGAGATGGTCACGAAGGAGTGCGAGGTTTTCCTCTCCGACGAGATCAGCAACGAGGTCTGGATAAGGAAATACAAGCCAGGGCAGGGCGACAGGATCAACGTCCGCGATTTCGATCTCGAGATGTTCGGCCCCGCCGTGAACACGGCCGAGATCTCCAGCGTTTCCGACACCCTCGTCAAGGGGGTGAGCATCAAGCTATACAAGATCGCCCTCTCCAACGACCTGCGTGGCAGCGTGGGATCCGTCACGGTCGACGACGACGCGAATCTCGTGACTGCCACTTTCGGCGGGCTTTTCGAGATGCGTCTGGAAGATGAAAAAAGCGCCAAGGAAATCGGCCACGGCGCCGATATCTTCGACCTTGGTAATGTCAAGATTCAAGCCCCCCTTGGCGGACCGAAGCAGATAACCTCCCTCGTCCTCGAAGCGAGCGGGGATGCTGCCGGCCGCCTGAGAAGCAGCCCGTGGCAGAAGGTGGAGAAGGGCGAGGATGGCAAAGTCATCCTCAGCATAGGCGAGAAATTCGGGGTCGCCGAGCCTGTGAGCGAGAAGGATATTGAAGAAAACCTCAGCGAGTCCGCCACTTACCCGATCAAGGAAAAAGTGGTTCTCGACCTAGCCAGGGAAGCGGTGGGCGACGCCGCCACGCCGGAGGAGAAGGTCAAGCGCCTCGTCTCTTTCGTCGACAAGTACGTGGAGGATTCATATAACGCCAACCCCCTCTCAGTCATCGACCTCATCCGCGACAAGGCGGGCGACTGCTCCGAGCATGCCCTCCTTTTTGCCACACTCGCCCGCGCTTCCGGCATTCCCTGCCGCGAGGCCAGCGGCCTTGTTTATATGGGCGACGCCATGATGGGTTTCGGGTGGCATGCGTGGTGCGAGGTTGCGCTGGACGGCAAATGGTATCCCGTGGACCCCACATGGGGTGAATACAAAATCAGCGCCGGCCATATCCGCACCGGCGCGGGTCGCAAGATGGGCTCCACCACAATGGAAACCATCGGCCGCCTGAAGCTGAAAGCTCTCAGCGTCAACGGCAAGCCGGTTCAGGAACTGAAGCCGACGACGCAGGAGGTTGTGGTTGAGGAAGAAGAGGAGTTTTAGGCGGACCCTTCTGTCGTTATGAATGCTCCGGGGCGAAGATGCTTCCGGAGAAGATGTCAGGGCAATTGCCTGTTCCGTTTTCCGTTCGTGCTGAGCTTGTCGAAGGATGAATGGAAAACAAGTGCTGTTCCGTCCATCCTTCGACAAGCTCAGGACGAACGTGGCTTTTCCGGCATGGATGGAATGTTTTAACGCGTTTACCTGGAAGAATATTCTCCAGTAGCCGATTACCCCTTGCCAAAGGGCTTGAAGGTTAATAGCATTTAAGAAATATGAAGAGTATTAGAATATTAAATTCACTTTTCGCGTGCCTGTTCCTGGCGGCCTGTTTCTGCGGCAGCGCGGTGCGGGCGGGGGAGGGCGCGTTCGGCGAGTCGAGCCCGGCCATGCTGTGGGACAGCTTCACCTCTCACCTCCGCAAAGGCGAGATGAAAGCGGCGTACAACTGCTTCACCCCCACCTCGCAGCATTATTTCTCTTACCGCGATTTCTGCACCCATTATAACCCTCTCACCGCCGCGAGCGAGGCGACCCTCTCCCCCAGCGACGACAAGGGCCAGTTCAGCTTCTCCGGCGATATCGCGCGCCTGCGCTATCTTTCCACGACTCAGTCGCCATCTTCCGTCGAGAACGGCGAAGACCTTGAGCAGATCGCCTCCGATACCGAGTCGATGCGCCAGCCCGCCGGTGTTTTCGTAACCGCCTTCATGGTGCGCGAGAACGGGATGTGGCATCTTGTCTCCGCCGCCAGCGAACCGATCGAGCTTGCCGAAGCCGAGGCGCGCAATCTTCTGAGGCGCCTGTGGCGCGCGCAGGGGATTGTCGATGCGGTAAAGGCGGGCAAGGCTCTCGACGAAACCGCGATCCAGCAGGCAGCCCCGGCGGTCTTCCGTGCGAGCGAGGTAGCCTTCAGTCTCAGCGCCTACGACCTGAAACTGGAGAATTCCGATTCCGGCATGGCGCTTTCCGCAATCTCCCAGCGCAAGCAGCTCCGCTCTTTTGTCGTTGATGGAAATAATGAGGTCAAGGCCAGAACCGCCGGTTTTGACATGACCATGCCCGAGCCGAGAAAGACAGAGGGCAAGGCAGAAAAGAGGAGCCCCCTTCCGCCCCCTCCGCCCGACATGGGCGACCCCGCAGCGGCCAAGGTTACTCCAGAGGATGGAGCCGCCAGGGATGCAGGCAAACCCGAGCCCGATGCGATGAAAGCGCGCAATGTGGAGCTGGATGAGCTTCCTCTTCCTCCCTCTATCGGAGAAGAAGATGTCGACCCGCGCGAAGCCAGCCATAAAGACGAGGTAATGAATACTGTTCCTGCGCCGGTAACGGGCCCCGTGGTTCCGCAGGTGAACGCGGTTGTCACGACGCCGGAGCGGAAAGCCGAGGTGATTGAGAAGTCTGAGCCGGAAGAGCAAAAAGCCGACGCTGCCCTTCCTCCGCCCCCGCCCGACATGGGTGACCCTGCCTCCCTTCCAGGTCTGCCGGTTGAAGCGGCCGAGCCGAGGCGTGATGCTGCGGATGCGGCAACAGAGGTAGAAGTACCGGCTGTCGATGAATTCAAATTACCGCCCAAGAATCCGATAGGCGAAGATAAAAAAGAAGAAGCGAATAAGCCCGAGCCTGCACCATTGAAAGACCAGGTTGCGCCGATCAATCCGCCGCCTCTTCCTCCCCTGCCGCTCACGACCGGCGAGGATGTGGCTCCCCAGAAAAGCGACATGGTAGGCGAGGAGAAAGAAAAATCCGACGGGAGGATTGTCTCGCCCTTCCGCAAAAAAGAGGACGCCAAAAATGAGGGCAAGGGGGATGAGCTTGACCTGCTTCCGCCCGGAATTATCGACGAGTCAGAATTATGATGATGAATGCAAATACATATTCAAGGTTGGCCGCGCGAGTAGTCTTTGCCGTCCTTCTCGCCATAACCTGCGCAGCCCCGTTCTGCGGCGCGGCCGAGTTCGATATTAATGGCCCCACGGTTGAGCTCCGGCGCATCCAGTTCTGCACCAAATGCGGCAAGCCCCTCGTTGTTACCACCGTTCCTTCCGGGGCGCGGATAGTCTGCCCCCATTGCGATACTGTCCAGTTCCGCATCCCCAATAAAAACCTGCTGCTGAAAGTTTACCAGGTATGCCCGAACTGCGGTTCGCGGATGGATGTGAACAAGTACGAACCCGGCGAGGTTATCAAGTGCGGTAACTGTGGCCTTGGGCAGAAGGTGCTTGAGGATGCGATTGTCACCAAGGGCTTTTCGGGAGGAACCGGGAGAATGCCGGACGCGCCCGT
>JAFGWW010000141.1 GCA_016936955.1 Planctomycetota bacterium
AAGCCTTTGAGAGCTGCTCGGCGGCGATGACCATGTTCATGATCGGCGTGCCGTTGGCGCAACCGCCGTATGCCTCGTCAATGTAAACACCACAGATTCCGCTCTCGCCGAAAACGGGGACGAGTTCTTCGGGGAACTCCTGTTTCTCGTCGAGCTCGGCGGCAACGGGACGAATCTTTTCGTCGGCGATCTGCTTGGCGAGATCGAAAATCATCTGTTGTTCTTCGGTAAAGCCGTAATCAAGCACCGGATAATCTCCTGTATTAAATACCCCGTATGAGGCAAATCCCTTCCTGAGTCGCGCCACAGGGGATGCGATACCACATCCCCCGGGCAACATCCAAAATCACATTAAACCGGCATGGCCGGGTTGTTTTCAGTCTTTGTACTTGCCGAAGCAGACCGTACAGTTGTGGCCGCCGAAACCGAGTGAGTTGGAGAGAACGTAATTGACCTCCATCTCGCGGGGCTTGTTCGGCACGTAATCAAGATCGCACTCCGGATCGGGAGTGAAATGGTTGATCGTGGGCGGAACGATACCCTTCTCGATCGCCTGGATCGCAAAGATTGCTTCCACACCACCAGCGGCGCCGAGCATGTGCCCGGTGTTGCCCTTGGTGGAGCTGATTGCAACCTTGCGCGCCACATCCTCGCCGAGGGCAAGCTTGATCGCCTTGGTCTCGGTCTTGTCGTTGTACGGAGTCGAGGTGCCGTGGGCATTGATGTAGTCGATGTCCTCGGGCTTGAGCCTCGAGTTCTCGACCGCCATCCTGATACAGCGGGCACCGCCGTCTGCGGTTTCGTCCGGAGCGGTAATATGATAGGCATCGTCGGTCATACCGTAACCGAGAAGCTCGGCGTAGATATGGGCCCCGCGGGCCTTAGCATGCTCCAGCTCCTCAAGAATGACGCAACCCGCGCCCTCGCCCATGACAAAGCCGTTGCGGTCTTTGTCGAAGGGACGGCTCGCGGTCATCGGATCGTCATTGCGGGTGGAGAGAGCCTTCATGTTGGAGAAGCCGCCCAGCCCCAGAATGGATATCCCGGCTTCCGTTCCACCAGCCATGCAGACCTCAGCCTCGCCCCACTGGATGTGGCGCAGGGCCAGACCGATGGAGTGGCTGCCAGTGGCGCAAGCGGTCACGGGGGAGTAGTTAAGCCCCTTAAAGCCGTGGTCGATCGCCATCATGCCTGAGGCGCAGTTGGTCATCAGGAGAGGAACGGTGAAAGGCGAAATGCGCTTTGCGCCCTTCTCCTGATACTTCTCGAAAATATCCTGTGTGGAAAGCACACCGCCGATACCGCAACCGTAAACGATGCCGCAGCGGGTGGCGTCTTCCTTACTCATGTCGAGCTTGGAGTCGTCCATGGCTAGACGTGCGCTGGCCATGGCGAAATGGACGAAGCGGTCGACACGCTTGGTCTCGCGCGCATCCATCCACTCGCAAGGATCGAAGTTCTTCACCTCACAGGCGAAGTGAACGGAAAAATCGCTGTGGTCGAGGAGAGTAATCTCACCGGCCCCGCACTTCCCGTCCATCAACGCCTGCCAGGTTTCGTCCTTGCCGATCCCGACAGGCGTAACCGGCCCGAGGCCAGTTACGACAACCCTTCTCGGATAATCTGGCTGTTTCATTATATAGGAATCCCTTAGCCGTTCTTCTCGATGTAGTTGACTGCATCCTCGACGGTCTTGATGCCTTCTTCGTCCTCAGGAATGCTGATATCGAATTCGTCTTCGAATTCCATAACAAGTTCGGCGATGTCAAGAGAATCGGCGCCGAGATCGTCAACGAAAGAGGTCTTTGCAGCGACCTTATCGCGGCCAACCTGAAGCTGTTCGCAGGTGATATCAATGACCTTTTCCATGATTTCTTCCCGTGTTGCCATTTCTTTTTCCTTTCTTCCCTCGTGATAACTATTTGTGGGCAAAACCCTAATTGATTAACTTAACCAAAACAATCAGCCTTCCGGAAGGAAGGCCGAGAAATTTACATTACCATTCCGCCGTCTACGCAGAGAACCTGACCTGTGACATATTTGGCCTCGTCTCCGGCGAAGAAACTTACAGCCTTGGCCACATCCTCGGGCTGGCCGAAAGCGTTCATCGGGATTACGGCGGTCATCATCTCCTTGACCTCGTCGGAAAGCTTGTCGGTCATGGCGGTCTGGATATAACCGGGGGCGATGGCGTTTACGCGCACGCCGCGACCAGCGAATTCCTTGGCGCTGGTCTTGGTGAGGCCGATCACGCCCGCCTTGGAGGCGGAGTAGTTGGCCTGACCGGCATTACCCATGACGCCGACCACGGAGGCGATGTTCACGATCGAACCCTTGCGGGCCTTGCACATGAAGCGGCCGACCTTCTGGGTGCAGAGGAAGACGCCCTTGAGGTTGATCTTGAGAACAAGGTCCCAATCCTCTTCCTTCATACGGATAAGAAGATTGTCGCGGGTGATGCCCGCGTAGTTTACGAGAATATCAATGTCTCCGAACTCGTCCTTCGCAGCGCTGGCGGCAGCCTCGACCGCGTCGGCGGAGGTCACGTCAACAGCCGAACCGGAAGCCTTTACGCCATATTCCTTGGCGATAGCTTCGGCGGTAGCCTTGGCTGCGTCCTCAAGCACATCCCACAGAATAACGTTGGCACCGCAGGAGGCGAGCTTTCTTGCGATAGCTTCGCCGATACCACGGGCGCCACCGGTGATGATAGCATTCTTGCCTTGCATACGTTCTCCCAGTCCATGGTTACCGGCTGTGAAAACCGGACACCAGCTGCCATATCATTTGACGAATAATACGGACAAAGAACCTCATTACGAAACAATGAGGTCGTATTTTCATTTTTTCACGTTCAAATGCAATAGTTTATGCCAAAATGAACTCAAAATAAAAAAAGGCCGGAACACATTCAGGCGCCTGCGGCAACCCGGTTTCCGGCCTCTAAGTTATTACAGCGCAAGAGCTTCGATATCTTCCAGGGTGGAAATTGAAGTTACGGAAGCATCGCGGTTTATACGTTTCATCAAACCCTGACAAACCTTGCCGGGGCCGATTTCGAAGAAAGTTGCGTCCCCTTCCCCGAGGATCAGATTGCAGGACTGCTCCCAGCAGACCGAGCTGACGACCTGGCGCGAGAGGGACTCGCGGATCGCTTCGGGGTCTTTGAGAACCTTCGCGTCGGCGTTATTGACAAACTTCGCAGAGGGCTCGCGCAGGGGAACCTCGGCCAGAGCCTCACGGAGGCCGACCTGTGCCGACTGCATGACCGGGGAGTGAAAGGCGGCGCTTACGTTCAGTAGCAGGGCGCGCTTGGCACCCGCTTCCTTGGCCAGTTCGGACGCCTTTTCAACCGCGGGGCGCTCGCCACTGATGACAAGCTGTCCGGGGCTGTTGTAATTTGCGGGAACCACAACCCCGAGCCCGGCGGCGGAAGCTTCACGGCACACCTTCTCGACCACATCGTTATCGAGGCCGAGGATGGTTGCCATGGTGCTGTCTTTTCCGCGCCCGGCCGCCTCCATAAGCTCGCCGCGCTTGCGCACAAGGCGAACCGCGTCGGCAAAGTCGATGGCGTCAAGGGCTACGAGAGCCGTATATTCACCAAGGCTGAGGCCGGCGGCGCCTGTAATATTGATGCCGACCCGCTCGCGCAGGGTTTCGAGAATAGCGATGCTGGCGGTCAGAAGCGCCGGCTGGCAGTTCTCGGTCTGGGCGAGGGTGGCGTCGTCGCCGTTAAAAACCATGTCACCGAGGTCGAAACCGAGGATCTCGGAAGCTTCCTCGAAAAGGGCGGCGGCGTGCCCGCCAGCTTCAACCACGTCGCGGGCCATACCCACAACCTGGGCGCCCTGCCCCGGAAATAGCAAAAATCCGCTTACACTCATTAGTATGAATACTCCGAATCAAGCCTTGTGTAAGAAATTCAATCCTGCTCGACAGAATCGCCGGCCGTGGAATCAATCTTGAAAATATGTTCGTGAATAAGCTTGTTGATGCCGACGGTCACGCACTCTTTGGCAACCCTGAGGGCGTTGTAAACCGCGAAGGGGCTGCTGCGGCCGTGGCCAATAATGCAGATCCCGTTAATGCCCAGAAGCGGCGCGCCGCCGTAGGTTTCATAGCTTATCTGCTTCTTCAGGCCCTTCAGGCTCGGTTTCATCAGAAGAGCACCCAGTTTCGCCATGGGCGAAGAGTTGGCCGCGTCCTTGACGAATCCCATTATGGCTGAAGCAAGTTCTTCACTGGCCTTGAGAATGACGTTACCGGCAAAACCGTCACAGACGACAACGTCGCAGGTGCCGTTAAAGATATCACCGCCCTCGGCATTCCCGATGAAATTAACGGAAGAGCTCTGAAGCGCCTCGTAAGCCTCGCGGAGCATGGTGTTGCCCTTGCCCCTCTCGGCACCGACGTTGAGAAGCCCGACCCGCGGATTGCTGATGTGCAGAACTTTTTCGCAATAAATCGACGCCATGACCCCGTAATCAACGAGATGCTGGGCTTTGGGAGCGGTATTCGCCCCCATGTCGATCGTAACGCACGGGCGATCGGGCACCACCGTAGGCATGGGAACCGCGATTCCCGGACGGTGGACGTCCCGGAGAGTCCGCAGAACCATACTCGCCGCGCCAACCGCCGCAGCGGTGTTGCCCAAGGCGACCATGGCATCCGCCCCGCCACCCTTTACAAGCTCTACGAGGCGCATGATGGAGCTGTCGCGTTTCTCCCGGAGGGCGCCAACTTTCTCGTGCATCTCCACAGTCTGTGAAGCGTGCACGATCTCGTAGCGCTTTGAATCGCTGACAGCGGCAAGGGCGAGCTCTTCTTCGAGCTTGTCCCTGTCTCCCACCAGAATCACTTTGGATTCACGATCCGCTTCCAGGAAGGACTTTACGCCCTCCACAATTGGCCGCGGGCCACGGTCATTGCCCATGGCGTCAATAGCAAGTCGCATTCAGCCGCCTCTGCTAATCTAGATGCCTTCAACCTCAAGCTTGCGCTCGCCCTTGTAAAAGCCGCAATTTCCGCAAACGCGGTGGGGGAGCTTCTCGGAATTGCAACGGGGGCAAACCGAGCGCTGGGGGGCAACCATGGCATGATGGCTGCGACGCTGGCCCTTCTTACTCTTCGATGTTTTGTGGCGTGGAACTGCCATTTCTAACCTCTCCTACAAATCACTGAAATTTCAATATGGGACAAAAGGGCGTAGCCTAGCCAAGGGTGGGGCTATTGTCAAGAAAATAATCACAACTATCTTGCTTCATAATAACATAAAAGCGGCCAACCCGAGCCTCAAGACCCGGCCGAAACAAGGCCAATTCCCATGATAACCTGTGGAAAACCCGGAGCAGCCATTTCAAGCCGCACTTCCGATAAAATCGCATAATGCCTTGCCAATATCATGATTACAACAGACAACTGTGTTTTCTTGCACATTTTTTATTTGACACATAGCCAATATTGGTTGAGTATTGTTACAGGGCAAAATCAATAATCAAAGGCAAAGGATAGCGGAATGCGCGTACTCATCGCCGACGATGAACAAATGCTGCTGGAAATGCTTTCCGAATTCGTTACCCATCTAGGTCACGAAACCGTTCTCGCGTCAAACGGCGAGGAAGCTTTCAATATCATCAAGGATCGGGACAGCGAACCGGTCGACGTCGCTCTCATGGACATAAAAATGCCGGAGATGAGCGGCCTTGAGATCCTCCACGCCGTAAGGGAAAACCCCGACAGCCCCCTTATCATATTAATGACGGCAGACCCGAGCGTCAAAGGCGCGGCCCAGGCTGTACGCGACGGCGCATTCGAATACATGCTCAAGCCCATGAAAATCGATCATGTGGCCTACAGTCTGGAACGGGCAGAGCGGATGCTGATCCTGCGCAAGGAAAACCTGCGTTACCGCGAGAGGCTGGAAGCGCTGGTCGCCGAGAAAACGGCAGAGCTCATAGCTAAAAATGAAGAACTCAGCGAGACCTGCGACACCTTATCCCTCGCTCTTGAAAGCGCGAAGCGCAGCAGCCGCCTCGCCTCGCTTGGCGAACTCGCTTCCGGCGTGGCCCACGAGATACGCAATCCCCTCTCGGCCATCTCCCTGGTGGTGGGCAATCTCGCAATCGAGACCAAAGGCAACGAAATGGCGGCCGAGTGTATCTCGGACATACAGAAAACGGTGGAGCATCTCTCCCACACGGTCGAGCGCATTCTTAATTTCGCCCGTCCGCCGAGGCCAAGCCTCAAGCCCGGATGCCTTTCCGAGATCATGGAACGCTCCCTCGGCCTCTCCAAAAGTTATCTGAAAAACAATCGCATGTCGGTCGAGCAGCGGCTTGACCGGGATCTTCCGCAGACCCAGCTCGACGAGGCGCAATGCGAGCAGATTCTGGTAAACCTCATAATCAACGCCACCCGCGCCATGCATCTGGGCGGACACCTTACGGTCACCACATGGCAGGAAGGGAACAAGGTCTGCGCCGCGGTGAGCGACACCGGCCCCGGCGTGCCGGAAGAGATGCGGCAGAAAATTTTCGCCCCCTTCTACAGTGGTTTCGAGTCCGGCACCGGCCTCGGCCTCTCGATCAGCCGGAGCCTTGCCGAAAGCCACGGGGGCGACCTGCATGTAAGCGAAGCGCCGGACAACTCAGGCGGGGCACAGTTCATTCTCGTGCTGCCGCTGGTCAACAGCACCATCGGCATCGGAAGGAAATAACCGGCAATGAATGGAATCCATATCCTTATTATCGAGGACGACAAGACCGCAGCCAAGTATCTGGCGCGGGCCATAGAGCGCGAGGGCTACACCGTAAACGTGGCGCACAACGCCGTTGACGGCATGAACTTCGCCCACGAGAACGAGCCTCATATCGTGCTGCTTGACCTAAACCTGCCCGACCGTTTCGGGATTGACCTACTGCGCGAGATCAAGGGCGAATACCCTAACGCGGAAGTTATCATCAATACCGGCATCTCGGACGTGGACACCGCCGTCGAGGCGATGCGGGCCGGAGCTTTCGACTATATAGTAAAGCCCCTCAATATCGAGGCGATCACCCTCACGCTCAAGCGCGTGGTGGAAACGCGCAACCTCAAAAAGGAAAACCGTTTCCTGCGCGAACAGTACGAGAGCCTCTTCTCCCTCCAGAACGTAGGCATCCACAGCCCCGTGCTGGCCCAGGTTTTCGAGGACGGCTCGCGATACTCACCGCGCGAACTTCCGGTACTGATACAGGGCGAAAGCGGAACCGGCAAGGAGCTGGTGGCGCGCCATATCCACGCCCTGAGCTCGGGCAATAATGGCCACGCCGCACCCTTTATTCCGATCAACTGCGGCGCCCTCCCCACCACCCTCGCCGAGAGCGAACTCTTTGGCTACGCCCCCGGTGCCTTCACCGGCGCGGAGCGCAAGGGCAAGATCGGCAAGATCACCGCAGCCGACGGGGGCACCGTCTTTCTTGACGAAGTAGGCGAGCTTCCCCCCGAGACGCAAGCCAAGCTCCTGCGTTTCCTGCAGGAAAAAACCTTCTTCCCCGTGGGCAGCAACCGCGAGAAAAAGGTGAACGTAAAGGTAATATGTGCCACCAACCGCAACCTCGCCGAAGAGGTAGCCAACGGGAATTTCCGTAAGGATCTCTTTTTCAGGATCAACGTGGGCAGCATAAACGTCCCGCCCCTGCGCGAACGGGCGAGCGAGATCATCCCCCTGGCCCGCCAGTTCCTGAGCGAGTTTTCGCAGGCATACAAGCGCCAGTCCTTCACCATCAACCGCGACGCGCAGGATATCCTTGTCCATCACGACTGGCCGGGCAACGTGCGTGAGCTGCGCAATCTGTGCGAGCGCATCGTCCTTGTGGAGGAAGGCCCGGAGCTCACTGACGAGCATCTCCGCGATCTCGGCCTCAACGCCGAGACCATAAGGAAAATCGAAGGGCAGAAGCAAGGCACCCCCTCCCCTCTTGAGCAGGAAGACGAGGCAAAGCCGCAGGCAAGCAAGCCCGCCCCCGCCCCGGCCGCGGAAGGCATTTACCTTCCGGAAAGCGGGCTCGTACTCGAAGACTATATCAACAAAGTAGTCGAGGCTGCTTACGAGAAAAACGGCTTCAACCAGTCCCGGACCGCCCGCTATCTCGGTATCACCCGCGAGGTGCTGCGCCACCGCCTCAAGAAGATGGGCTTTATCGAGAAAAAATAGTTCCCTTGAATATTCCGTCTTTTCATTTATATTATCTGAACGGTTTTCATCAGCCGCCACGCGCGGCTGTTTTGCTTTTGTTACGGTAACGAGGAACCACAGTGAGCAAGAAAGACATACGCGCAATCGAGGGCACCCGCGACTATCTCGGCGAGGACGGAATCCGCTTCGAGAAAGCCATGGACGGAGCCCGCGAGATTTTCACCCGCTTCGGATTCGAGAAGATCGCCACCCCCGTCTTCGAATCGACCGACCTCTTCGCCCGCTCCATCGGCGAGGCGACCGACATCGTCGAGAAAGAGATGTACACCTTCAAGCCCGGAAGCGAGATGATCACCCTCCGCCCCGAAGGCACGGCCGGTGCCATCCGCGCCTATCTACAGCACAACCTGCACAAGCAGGGCAGCCTCACCAAGCTCTGGTACGCGGGCCCCATGTTCCGCCGCGAGCGTCCGCAAAAGGGACGTTACCGCCAATTCCACCAGGTCGGCATTGAGGCGGTGGGCTCATCCGACCCGCTCCTCGACACCGAGGTAATCGCTATGGGCATCGCCTATTACGAACGCCTCGGCATTACCGGCATCCGTCTGCGCCTCAACTCCATCGGCTGCTCGAAGGATGAGTGCCGCCCGGCTTACCGCGCCAAACTGCGCGCGGAGATCGAGCCTAATCTCGACAAGCTCTGCAAGACCTGCAACAGCCGTTTCGAGCGTAATGCGCTGCGCATTCTCGACTGCAAAAACCCGCATTGCCAGGAGGTGGTCAAAGGCCTTCCCGCAAGTTACGACAATCTCTGCGAGGAATGCGAAGACCACTTCGCCAAGGTAAAGGAAGGGCTTGCAGCGCAGGGGATCGAGTTCGACGTGGACGCGACCCTCGTCCGCGGGCTCGACTATTACTCCAAGACCGTCTTTGAATACACCCACGGCGCTCTCGGTGCGCAGGACGCCATCGGCGGCGGCGGGCGTTATGACGGATTGGTCGAGGAACTCGGCGGCCCCGCCACCCCCGCCGTAGGTTTCGCCATCGGCGTTGAACGGGCGATGATCGCCATGGAAGCTCTCGGCGCGTGTTGCTGCGCCGCGCCCCTCTCCGTCTTCGGCATCGGCCTCGGCGAAGACTGCCACAAAGCAATGTCCGGCATGATAACCCGCCTGCGCCGCGAAGGCATCTCTGCCGACATGGACTACGAAGGCCGCAGCTTCAAAAGCCAGATGCGCCTCGCCAACCGCAAAGGCGCGCAGGTTGCCCTCATCCTCGGCGATAACGAACTTGCCGAAGGCAAGGTCAATGTCAAAGACATGCGCGAAGGCGGCGAACAACTCAGCGTCAACATCGCCGACGCAATAAGCGAAGTCAAAAAGCTGCTGCCCTGAACATGACCGCAATATGACAAAACCAACACCCCGGCAATTCTCCACTGCCGGGGTGTTTTATTACCTGCTCCGCAAAACTCTTTTACCACCGTAAAGCCTGTACATAATTATCCGCCGCTCTCCCGTTCGTGCTGAGCCTGTCGAAGCGCGAACCCGACGCAACCCTTCGACAAGCTCAGGGTGAACGGGCTGGTACTGCATTGATTGCGCTCAACGATCAATCTCTGCTTTGTCATTCTGAACGCAGTGAGGAATCTTTTATTCGCGGTTTCATGGCGTAGACCAACAACCAGGATCATTCACTGCGTTCAGGATGACAATTTTTCAGCAGCGCCCATCATAATTACGAAAACATTACCAAGATAAAAAATAATTACTAAAAGCTGCCCGAGCTGCTTGACATACATTAGGCGCAGGTTATCATCAATTTTATTGAGCACACACCTTTTATTCGATAAAGCGAGATAACTATGCCAGCGAAAACCAATATCCTCATCATTATAACCGACCAGCTTTCGCAGCGTGCCGTTGGCGCATACGGCAACGGGCATGTAAATACAAAAGCGATTGACGGCATCGCGCAAAAAGGCGTACGGTTCAAGCGGGCTTACACACCCTACCCTCTATGCTGTCCGGCGCGCGCCGCATTCTGGACAGGCCTGCTTCCCCACAAAACCGGGGTCCTCTCCAACGGGCGCGAATTCCCCATCACCAATGTGGGCGAGAATGTCGAGACCCTCGGCTCCATCTTCAGCAAGGCAGGTTACGAAACCGTGCATTTTGGAAAGACCCACGATGCGGGAACCCTTCGCGGCTTCAACTGCGAGCCGGAGAAAGAACTCCCGGTAGAAGGTTCCGACTGCTGGCCCGTGAATTACGATTCACGCAGGGACGCCTATACCGTCAAGCGCAGCACCGAATATCTCGGAGAGAAACACGACAAGCCTTTTGTCATGGTCTGCGATATTCAGAACCCTCACGATATCTGCAACTGGATCGGAAATTTCCGTGGCGCCCACGATGATGTCCCCGTGCCCGGAACCCTGCCGCCCACTCTAGACAACCACCACACGGATGACATGCACACCCGCCCGGTTCCGGTGCGCTACATCTGCTGCGCCCATAACCGTCAGGCGCAGGCGGCCGAGTGGAACGAGGTCAACTACCGCCACTATCTCGCCGCCTATTATCATTATGTCGAACGGGCCGACAAGGATATAAGCACGGTGCTGGACGCCCTCGCCGGATCAGACGCGGCGGACAACACACTGGTGGTTTTCCTCGCCGACCACGGCGACAGCATGGGCGCCCACCGTCTGGTCACCAAGCACACCTCTTTTTATGAAGAGACCACCCACGTCCCCTTCGTCTTCAGCGGCCCGGAAATCAAGGGCAAGAACGAGGAGCTATCCCCCCTTGTCTCCCTCTGCGACCTTCTGCCGACTCTCTGCGATTACGCTGGTATCGAGGCGCCGAAAGGGATATACGGGAAGAGCCTTATGCCGTGGCTGAGGGGTGAAACGCCGGATGAATGGCGTGAAGAGGTGGTTAGTGAATGGGTAAGCGAGTGGGGCTTCACCATCGAGCCCGGCCGCATGCTCAGAACCGACCGGTTCAAATACACCCGCTACCGCGAAGGCGACGGCGAAGAGCTTTACGACCTTGAAGCCGACCCCGGCGAACAGCGCAACCTCGCAGGACAGCCCGAATATGCAAGCGAACTCGAACGCCACCGCGCCCTGCTCGATAAGCATATCAGGGAGAGTGAAGACGATTTTTATGAACTGCCGGTAAAGGCAGACGAATGCTGGCGCAGCCACGACACCGGCTACCACCGCCACTCCGGTCTGGCCGCGCCCGAAGCTAGTCAGGCGTAAGACCTGTCATTCCATGGTAAATGAATTGGTGATGCCGGTGATGATCCGTTCGCTGGTGTAGTAAGTCACATGGCTGTCGGCAAAAAGAAGGTTGGTGCCGGTTCCGCCGCCATGATGATAAGGATCAAGTCCCGGCGTGCTTCCCGGAACCGAGTTCCTCACCTCGCTCGGAGTGCGAAGCCACCAGTCGTAGGCGCTGTCGGCAACATGAATCGCCTTGCTAGGTGAATTCACCTGCATTAGCTTGCGCGGGTTGACCCAATCGGAGGTCAGGTAACGCGACTCGGCATAACTCCTGCGCCAAGGTATACTATCCCACCTGTTATTCGGGCAACTCCAGACCGTATCCTTCAGCCCGTAAGCGTGCTTGTATTTTCCCCAGTAGCTGTCGTATTTAATATGAACCGGGTCGTCGTTAGTTGTGGGAGGATCCTGCCAGCCTGCCCACTGGGGCATATTTGTGTAAGGCCCCAGACAATTCCACATGCCGTACGCTTTGGACACCTTGCCGGAATAAACCCAGTTCACCGGCGGGAGATATGCCCCATAATCAGCGGAATATGTCATGAAAGCAGCGCCGATCTGCTTGAGCTTGTTCGCACAGACAACGCTCCGGGCGGATTCGACCGCCTTCTGAAGCGCGGGAAGCAGAAAAGAAGCAAGGATGGTGATGAGCGCAATTACCACCAGCAACTCAACCAGAGTGAACCCCTTTGCATTCATCCTCCGGCCCGAAAAAGAAAGCCCCTTGCTAATTACTGATTTATTCACCTGTCTTCTCCATCCAACCGCAAACTCATATATATCACTTAATATCTATAATACATCTTAATTGTCTTTGCGTCAAGGGCCGGGCCTAAAATTACATGACGCATGACAACATTCAAACAAGGAATCTGGTTGTCTTAGGGAAAATAACCTATTGCGTAAATTCATCGGGAATTTCCCCTTATCCGCCAAAGCCAACCCAAAGCAGACAAACCCCACCATTTTCACAAAACACGGCACGCGGGGTCTGCCGCCAGCAGCCTATTTATACTTAATCTCAATACATATATTGTATCTCCTTGTCATCAGCCAACCTGTCAGATATGTCACCCCGGAGCTGTTACAGATTTAACGGCGAGCGCCATGGCGCTGTGAAAAACCGTTTTTTCAACCCAAATCGGATACCGGCAAGGCTAACGGGAAAAGATCGTAAATATATGAATTAATTGAGATTTTCCCTAGACAATCAGTACCTATGGGGTTATTTTGGGAGCGTTGTGAATTGGTTCACATGCGTATTTTCTGTAATTACGCCTGTGGTTTAAAAAGGAACATGCGGTTTTTTTCATCCAGAAGGGGTGTCCATGACAACGAAAGCATGCATTTTAGTCGTGGATGACGATGCTGACTTCCGGGAATCAACCAAGGTAATCCTTGAGTCCGGCGGTTACGAAGTCATTACAGCGGCAGATGGCAAGGAAGGTGTTGCTCTGGCGAAAGAACACAATCCTGCCCTCATTCTCCTCGACGTCATCATGGAAGAGGTTGACATCGGCCTGACCATTGCTGAGGAGATCGGGAAGACCTATCCCATAATTCTTCTCTCCACCATCGCCGACAGTTCAATCAAGGTCTTTGACGCGAACAAGCTGCCGGTCAAGCGGGTGCTGCAGAAGCCGGTCTCGGGAGAGCTTATTCTCGAAGAGGTCGCCAAGACCCTGAGCTAAAAAGGGTCGCCGAGCGCCGGAGGGCGCCGGTTTTACGGGGTGAGAAACCGAATTACAAGATTTCGCAAGTAACCAGATAGCCAAAGGAGTTCCATTCATGGGTAAGTCCTGCAGCTGCATCGGCTGCGACGGAGTGCTCGAAGCGCATCCGGATGCAAAAAAAGAACTTGAAGCGTACATCGACAGCCTTCCCATAGGCGACGATATCGACGCAAATCGCGGGTACCTGATCCAGAGCCTTCACAAGGCGCAGGATGTTTTCGGGTATCTTCCCGAGAGCGTACAGCTCTTTGTCGCCAACAAACTCAAGATCCATCTGAGTGAAGTTTACGGCGTCATCAGCTTTTATTCCTATTTCACCGACGTACCGGTTGGCAAGTACAAGATCAACGTCTGCACCGGCACCGCCTGCTTCGTCAGGGGATCGATGAAGATCCTTGACGAACTCAGCCGCCACCTCGGTATCAAGGAAGGCGAGACCACCGAGGACAAGCGTTTCAGCCTCGGCGGCTTGCGCTGTGTTGGGGCATGCAGTCTCGCGCCGGTCGTTATGGTAAACGACAAGGTATACGGGAATGTCACACCACAGATGGTTCAGGAGATTTTAAATGACTGCGAGTAGCGCCGAAACACGCACGGTCAAGACGCCTGACGAACTCAAGGCCTGGGCCGCAGACGTGGCAAAAAAGAATAAGGAAGATGCGCCGGTAGTAATCCGCGTATCCATGGGTACCTGCGGCATCGCCGCCGGCACCACCCCCATCCTCGAAGCCCTCAAGGAGCAGATCAAGCTTCAGGGCAAGGAAGGAACCGTCAAGATTACCCAGACCGGCTGCATGGGCCTCTGCCATAGTGAGCCCTCGGTCGAAGTCGTTGACGTGGAAAAGGGCACCAGCACTTTCTACGGCAGCCTCACCGCCGAGCAGGCACCCGCCCTTATCCAGGCCGGTACCGACCTCGCCCCCGGCGTCAAGGTTGTGGACAAGATCTGGTACTTCCCGGAAGAGGAAGAGAACACGAACGGTGCCATCCAGGCCCGCGTGGTTCTTCGTAACAGCGGCCGCATCCGCCCCGAGCTGATTGAGGACTACATCGGCACCGGCGGTTACAGCGGTCTCGCCAAAGCCCTCACCGAGATGAGCTCGCAGGACGTGATCGACACCGTTACCGAGTCCGGCCTCCGTGGTCGCGGTGGCGGCGGCTTCCCCACCGGCCGCAAGTGGGCTTTCGCGGCTGCCCAGAATAACGAGCAGAAGTACGTTATCTGTAACGCCGACGAGGGCGACCCCGGCGCATTCATGGACCGCGCCGTTCTCGAGGGCGACCCCCACGCCGTTCTCGAAGCCATGGCCGTCGCCGGTTACGCCGTCGGCGCCAACCAGGGCGTGATCTACATCCGCGCGGAATACCCCCTCGCCATCGAACGCCTCCAGATCGCCATCGCCCAGGCCCGCGAATGCGGCTTCCTCGGCACGAACATCTTCGGCAGCGGCTTCAACTTCGATATCGACATCAAGTACGGCGCCGGCGCTTTTGTCTGCGGCGAAGAAACCGCCCTTATCCACTCCATCGAAGGCAAGCGCGGCGAGCCGATCTTCAAGCCGCCGTTCCCGGCCATCGAAGGTCTCTGGAAAAAGCCGACCATCGTCAACAACGTTGAAACCTACGCCAACGTCTGCGCCATCATGCGCAAGGGCGCCGCGTGGTTCAAGTCTATCGGTACCGAGAAGTGCCCCGGCACCAAGGTCTTCGCCCTCGCGGGTAAGATCAAGAACGTGGGCCTTGTCGAAGTTCCCATGGGAACCCAGCTCCGCGACATCATCTACAAGATCGGCGACGGCATCAAGGACGGCAAGGCTTTCAAGGCCGTCCAGACCGGCGGCCCCTCCGGCGGCTGCATCACCGCCGCCCACCTCGACAGCCCGATCGACTACGAGAGCCTCCGCGCCCTCGGCTCGATGATGGGTTCCGGCGGTATGATCGTCATGGACGAGGACGACTGCATGGTAAACGTGGCCAAATACTTCCTCGAGTTCACCCTCGACGAATCCTGCGGCCGCTGCACCCCCTGCCGTATCGGCAACAAGCGTCTCTTCGAGATGCTCAGCGACATCTGCCACGGCAAGGGCACCATGGAGACCCTGATCAAGCTCCGCACCCTCTCCGAAACCATCAAGGACACGGCGCTCTGCGGGCTCGGCCAGACCTCCCCCAACCCGGTGCTCTCCACCCTTCGCGAGTTCCGCCGCGAATACCTGGAACACGTCCTGAACAAGACCTGCTCGGCCGGCGTATGCAGCTCGCTGATCAAGTTCGAGATAAACGACAAGTGCGTAGGCTGCACGATGTGCGCCCGCAACTGCCCCGCGAATTGCATCACGGGTGAGAAGAAGGGAAAGCACGTCATCGACCAGAACGCATGCATCAAGTGCGGTGTCTGCTATGAGACCTGTAAATTCCACGCGATTGACAAGAAGTAACGGCAAAAGCCGAATTAAGGAGAGCCTGATAAAATGTTGACACTTACTATCAACGACAGACAGGTACAGGTCGAAAACGGAAGCACGATCCTCGATGCCGCCAAGAAGCTCGGCATCAAGATCCCGACCCTGTGCCATTTCAAACTTGATGACTTCAACGTAGAGAACAAGGCGGGTTCCTGCCGCATCTGCGTTGTCGAGGTCGAAGGCCGCCCCAACCTCGCCCCCTCCTGCTGCACCCCCGCGCTGGATGGCATGGTTGTGAACACGAATTCCGTCAGGGTCATCAACGCCCGGCGCACAATGCTCGACCTTCTCCTCTCGAACCACCCGAAGGAATGCCTCACCTGCGAGATGAACCTGAACTGCGAACTTCAGGCCCTCGCACACGACATGGGCATGCACAAGATCATGTACGAAGGCGAACAGATGAACCACCCCATCGACCTCGCCAACGAGTCGATTGTCCGCGACCCGAACAAATGCATCATGTGCCGCCGCTGTGAAACCGCCTGCAGCAAGATGCAGACCGTGGGCATCCTCTCGGCCGTCGACCGCGGCTTTGACGCGGTTGTCATGCCGACCAACAAGCGCCCCCTTGCAGAAACCAAGTGCGTCTTCTGCGGCCAGTGCACCCAGGCCTGCCCGACCGGAGCCCTCTCCGCGATCAACAGCACCTACGATGTATGGCAACTGCTCAATGACAAGAGC
>JAFGWW010000142.1 GCA_016936955.1 Planctomycetota bacterium
CATTATTCTCATCGCTTCTCCATCAGCGGCGCCACCTCCGGCGGAACCGGCAGGCCCCGCACCATGGCGTTGGCTTTCTCGTAGGTCGCGAGGGTGCTCGCGTCGGCCCACTCCCCCTCGACCATCGACCACCCGAGGGAGCCGGTTTCGATATAGGCGCCAAGCACGTCCGCGATTTCATACTCCCCCCGCGGCGAGGGCTTTACCTTCTCTATTATATCGAAAACCCCGCCTTCGAAAAGGTACATCCCGGTTGAGGCGAGGTCGCTTCTGGGGTTGAGGGGTTTTTCCTCGATGCCGCAGATGCGCGTACGGTCTTCGGAAAGTTCAACAATCCCGAAGTCGCGCGGCGTTCCGGTTTTGCAGAGCAGGACCCGCGCCCCGACCGGCTCGGCCGCGAAGGAGGAGAAAAACCCGACCTGCGGTTTCGTGTATATGTTGTCCCCAAGGGCGACGGCGCAGGGGCGGCCGCCCGCGAAATCCTTCGCCATGCCCAGAGCCTGCGCCACCCCCTCCGGCTTCGGCTGGGCGATTACCGTAACCCTTGCGCCGACGCGCCCGCAATTTGCGGTGTGTTCGGAAAAGAGTTCCACATATTCGGGGTTGGTGACGATGGCGATTTCACGGATGCCGGACTGGAGGAGCTGCGCCAGGGGCCAGAACACCATCGGCATCGGCCCCATCGGCAGAAGATGTTTGTTGGTTTTGGCGGTGAGAGGATAAAGCCTGCTGCCTCTTCCTCCGGCAAGGATGACACCTACGGTTTTCATCGCATCAGCCCCGCCAGCCAAGCGCGCTTCTTTCAGGAAACGGCTTGGGGTTTAAGCTCGGGTGTGGGGATCACCGGCAGGATGTTGTCCGCCAGATGCTCGGCGAGCCAGCGGCGCTCGGCGTCCGCTGCGCCCCACTGCACGATCTCCGCGAAATAGCCCTGACTCAAGGGGATGGCCTTGATAACGTCGGAGGGCAGGGGCGTTCCCGAAGGCGCGCTGGGCGGAGTAACTTCCTCGATCTCGTCACCGAAATCCTCGATGTCCTGAATCTCGTCGATGTCTTCGGTAATCCCGGCCGCGGCGAGGTCGACAATCTCTTCCTCTTCTTCCATCATCACCGGCTCGGGGGCTTCGTCAACTTCTTCAATCCCCTCGATCTCGTCGGAGGAGATTATGATATCGCCGCCTGCGCTATCTTCGATAGCCGAGGGGAGGGTGCCGATATCTCCGATCAGGACCGCGTCCTCGTTGATGGACGGGCTCTGGGAAATGTCGACCGTCTCTTCCTCGCGGTTGACCTCTTCGATACCCTGGATGCTGAGGTCCTCGATAACGTCGGGCTCTTCAATAATGTCAAGCTCGGAGAGCTCCTCGATATTCTCGATAACCTCCGGCTCCGCGCCCGGAAGTTCGGCAACCGGGGCGATGAGCTCCTCTTCGGGAAGCTCGATAACCATGTCGTCCTGAGCTGCCTTCTCTGCTGCCGGGGCCACTGCCGGGGCGCTCGCCGCTGCGCCCATGTTGGCGTCGATGGCGGACTTGATATCCTGCCAGCCCGCGTCGAAGGTCTTGATCTGGAGTTGGGTGGATTCCTTGATGTCGTTCTTGGCCTGCGCGTCGAGCACGTTGGCCATGGCCACGCAGAGGTGGTTGCCGATCTTCTCGAAAGCGATAAGGCGGTACTTTTCGCAGAAGTCGCGGGCCAGGAGGCTGACAGCCTCTTTCTCGAACTGGATGCCTTCAAGAACCACGGTGGTGATGGTGCGCTGCTTCTTGAGGGCCGCGCCGATGTCGGCCTTTTTGCAGATTCCCATCTCGGTCAGGATCTGACCCACGAGGCCGCCCTTCTGGTCCTGGATGTCCAAGGCTTTTTCAAGCTGTTCCTCGGTGACCACGCCTTTCTTGACCAGGAGGGAGCCGATCTGCTTGCCCTTCATGCTGGTGCGCTTGCGGCGTGTGCTCTCCTTCTTCGGGGCCGTGATGGAACCGCCCGGGGCGGTGGCGGTACCTTTTTTCATGACCGCGGTGGAGCGGGTGCGCTTGCCGCTGTCGGCGGAGGTGCGGACCGAACCCGCGCCCGCGCCAGGTGCGACGGTCGAGGGCTTCTTGGGCATCGCCCGCTTCGAGGCCGAGGCCGAAGAGGGGCGCCGGGCGCTGGTGCGCTTGGAGTTCTTCTTGTCGTCGCCACCCTTGCCGCCGAAAAGTTTTCCCATCAGGCTCATGTTGCTTCTCCTGCTTTCTTTTTTCTGGCCCGCAGGCCATGTCCTATCCCGGTGTCGTATAAAACTGCGCTTGAAAAACCGTCCGCTAGGCGTTCGATTTTTCGATGGTAATCAGGTTTCCCTCAGCCGAGGTCATATACTCCAGCCTGTCGACGATCGGCCGGTAGGGATCGATCCCCTCAGTGGAGGAGAGGGCGTTGCCGCCGCAGTAGATCCTGACGCTGAGGCGCCCGTTTTCGGAGCGGATAAACATGTGGAGCCTTGAACGCTCGCTGCTGCCGTTGATCGCTTCCCTGGCGAGGGTGCTCAGGCATCCCTGCGCGGCGTTGGAGGCGTTCTGGCTGTCGGTTTCGCTGAGGCCCGCCTTGAGGCCGGCCATGTTTACCATCCACGCGGCGCCGATGAGGTAATCGTCGTCGGCGGGGATCGCGAACTCGGCGATATGGCTTACCGGTTCGGGGTAGCCCTGGCAGTTGCCGTCATTGTCAGCTTCGATGGCGGATCGGCAGCGGGCGCAGCGGAAGACGCCTGCCCCGGGGATCGAGAGCTGGGCCGAGCAGACCGGGCAGGAGATAACCTGCGCCACGCCGCCGGCGAACTGCTCGTCGAGGGACATCTCTTCCGGCTCGAACGCCTCGATGCTTACCGGTTCGGGGGAGATGGTGCTCGGGCCTTCCTCGAGCTTTACCTCAATGGAGGCCGGGCCCACGTCGCTTCCCGCGAGGGCGGCGAAGGCCTGCTCCTCGGTGGAGACGATCTGGAAAAGTTCCTGAAGGCCAAGCATCTCGATAACGAGAAGAACCTTGGGCGGGACCTTCATGAAGACGAGCCCGCCGTTCTCTTCGGTGAGCTGGTCGGCGAACTGGACCGACATGCCCATGCCGGTGGAGTTGATATACTTGAGCTTCTCGAGGTTGAAGATGATGCGGAAGCGGCCGCCGTCGGTCAGCTTGTCCATCATCTCCTCGAAAATCTCGAGCGTGTCGGGATCGACCGAACCTGCGAGGGAAACCATGGTCGCCGGTTCGTGCCCCTGGGCTGTGATGTCGGTCAGAGTGTACTCAAGTCTCGCCATTTTTCTTATCCCCTGTACTGGGTTTGAAATCATAAACCCGATTACATTAAATTATCAAATTACTTCGCAAGGAACTTGGTCAGCTTGATGACGTTTCCTTCGCGGTTGTATTCCATCTTGTCCACGCTCTTGAGCATGAGCATGATCCCGAGGCCGCCCTGCCGCCCTTCGGCGTGGCGGGCTCTGGCAACCTCGACGGCGTTGCCCGAGACCCTCGTTTCGAGATACATGGAGGTGTCGAAGCCCGCCCCCTCGTCCTCTACGGTGACGGTAACCTTCTCGCGGTCGAGGACGTAGGCGACGCTGATGATTGCGCGGTCGCAACCCTTGTTGCCGTGGCGGGAGGCGTTGTCCACCGCCTCGCGGAAGGCGACCACGATGCCGGTCTGCCCCGCTTCATTGAGGCCGGAGTGGGCCGCGAGTTTCTCCATGAAATCCGCCGCCTGCTGCTGGTATACCGCGCCTACGGGGAACTGGAAGCTCACCTCGTGGCGGAAGTATTTGCGTTCCATGCCGATGCGGGTGATCTCGCCGGCGATGATCTGCTCCAGCCCCTGCATCTCGTAGGGCTCGACCAGGAATTCGTCCTCGCAGACGTGGAAATTCTTCACGTCGTCCGGGTCGTCCGACTGGGCGTAGATGGCGATGAGCGAGATCAGGCTGCGCTCCGGCGTGGTCTTGAGCCAGAGGCGGATCTCGTCGCCGTTCTCGATATTCGAGTCCATGATGACCACGTCCGCGCCGTGCTGCTTGACCGCGTCCATGACCCCGGTCAATCCTTCGGCAACCAGTGCGCGGCGCCCGTTGCAGGCGAGGCGCTGGGCCAGGATCTCGCTGAAGCGGTCGGTCTTCTCCACCGCGATGATAACCACGGTGTCGTCCTTGATCCCCATCTGCGAACCGGGCAGAACCCCGGGCAGGGGCTCGGCATGGACGGCGCTGGCTTCCTTCGCCTTGCCCGAAAGGCCTTCGGCGGTGAGGCGAAGCCGTACCAGCCCGAGAAGGTCCACAGCCTCCCCTTCCTGCAGGGCCTGTCTTGCAATATCAGCCGCTTTGCTCAGCGTGCTCGCCGGGGAGGCCTTGCCTCCCAGGGCGGACGTGACGCGGCTGGTAAGTTCGGTCATATTCACGGAGCGTTTTCCTCCAGGGTGTTATAATTTTAATATTGTAAATTACGTGTCCGGCTATTTTTGATTTTCGCCGGAGGCATTCGCGTCGAGCTTCTTTATTTCCGAGATAAGGCTGCCTTTGCTGACAATGCCTTTGCTTTCAAGAGCGCTGATAAGGGCAAGGATAAGGTCACGGGTTCTGACTTCGCTGAATGCTGAATCGGTGGGGGAGAGGCTGCCCGCGGCGGACTGTTTGAGGTCGGCGTCGCGCTCGAGCTGGTGGACAAGGTTTGAAAGCCCTTCGCGCCCGCGGCGGTGCTGGCGCTGTTTGCCGCCGGGGGCCGCTTCGCCCTTGCCCTCGCGCAGCACATATTCGTTGATGATGTCCCGCGCTTTCGACGGGGCCACGAGCAGCAGGTCCACATTGCCCTTGGCGTGCATGCGCAGTTCGTCCATGGCCGCGAAATCGGTGGGGTTGGAGCCGCCGATTACCAGAGTCCCCATCTCTTTTTTGATCGGGACGATATTGAGCCTGTCGATAACTTCCGCGGGGATGGTTTTGAGAATCTCGGGGTCCGGCACAAAGCCGTCAAGGTCGTAGGTTGGGATCTGCATCTGTTTCGAGAGGAAGCTGATAAGTTTGTTTTCTGTGATGTAGCCGAGCTTTACCATTATATGGCCGAGATGGCCGCCGATCTGTTTCTGGTAATCCAGAGCGGAGTCCAATTGCTCTTTTGTCAGGATACCGGCTTCACAGAGCATGTCGCCAATATGCATGCATTCTCTCCTGCCCAAATGGTCTCGTTGACGGAAAAGCGGGAAAACCTGCTGTCGGGTTCGCCCCGCAAAACTACATTACTCCAGAATAACGTTTCTATAATGTTTAATGGTGCCCATGGTAGATTGGATCAAAGGGGCTGTCAAGCAGTTTTATTCACCCAAATCCGGAAAAAATAAGCAAGTTATGCAAATGCTCTTGATGAATCGCCAAAATGGAATACCATGGATGTCAAGGAGGTTGCGACCTCCGGTTCGCAAGAGCCCTAAAAATTATCGTTTTACACGCTTAACGGCATTTTGAGAAACGGATCCGGAATGAACAAGCGCAAGACAAAACGGGCGGTAGCGCCCTTCCATCTTCTCTGCAAACCGATCGGATGCCAGTGCAACCTGCGCTGCGAACACTGCTTTTATCTCGAAAAGGAATCCCTTTACGAGAACGAAGGCCAGTGGAAAATGCCGGACAAGGTGCTGGACAAGTTTATCAAGCTCTATATCGAGTCCCAGCCCGAATGGGTGC
>JAFGWW010000143.1 GCA_016936955.1 Planctomycetota bacterium
ATCCGGTGCAGCTGCCCGCTCTCGTCCTCAAAAACCCCTTCCCCGGCGAGCGTATACTGTACCAGCCCGAAACTACTGCGCTGCCGATTGTCCAGATGATAGCCCTGTTGTCCGGACAATAAAGTAACCCCACAGCTCAGCGGATAACAGCCGGTTCCATCATCGAGAAGAGGATCTGAAAAACCAAATTCATTTGAGGTCAGCCGCTGCAATCTTGTGCGCACGATTATTATATCCTTAGCATAAATGCCATATTGAATAGGGTTATTTCATAGTATACAGTAAGCACATACACCACAAATAATAATTTCACAAAGGAGTACAAAATGGCTTTCAAAGTTGCTGTAATCGGCGCGGGCTCGATCGGTTTCACAAGGAAACTGATGCATGACCTGCTCAGTGTACCAGAGTTTGGCAAAAGCGGCGGAATGGAGATCTCGCTCCACGACATCAACCGCAACAACCTGAAAATGATGGAGCAGTTGCTGCGCAAGGATCTCAAGAGTAACGGTTTGCCTACAAAGATCACCTCATCAATTAACCGTCGCGCCGCACTGGAAGGCGCAAAATACGTGTTTAACCTTTCCCGCATCGGCGGGCTTGAGGCTTTCGCGACCGATGTGGAAATCCCGCTCAAATACGGCATTGACCAGTGCGTGGGCGACACCCTCTGCGCTGGCGGGATCATGTACGGCCAGCGCAACATCCCCTGCATCCTGGATTTCTGCCGCGACATGCGAGAAGTCTCTGAAAAAGATGTGCTCTTCCTCAGTTACGCCAACCCCAACGCAATGAATACCTGGGCGGCAAACCAGTATAGCGGCGTGAAGACTCTCGGGCTATGCCACGGCGTGCAGGGCGGCCACTGGCAGATCACAAAGGTGATAGAGCATGTCATCAACCGCGGAGTAAAGCCTGACAGCAAAAAATACCGCAAGATTGACAGCAAGGAGGTTGATATTATCTGCGCCGGCATCAACCACCAGACATGGTATGTCCAGATTCTTTTTGAGGGTGAGAACTGGGCTGGCAACGCCAAACTCCTCGAAGGCTTCCGCACTCATCCGCAGTACAGCCGCCAAGAGAAGGTACGCATTGATATGCTTGAGCGTTTTGGCTACTACTCCACCGAATCCAACGGCCATCTTTCGGAATACGTGCCCTGGTACCGCAAGCGCGCGAAGGAGATACGTAAATGGATCGATATGGGCAGCTGGATCCACGGCGAAACCGGGGGCTACCTGCGTGTCTGTACCGAAGGGCGGGATTGGTTTGAGACCGACTTCCCCAACTGGCTCAAGGCCGATTCGCCAACCCTGAGCGCTGATTCGCGCGGACATGAACATGGCAGCTATATTATCGAGTCACTTGAAACCGGCCGCCCCTATCGTGGACATTTCAACGTCGTCAATAATGGCTGCATCACCAACCTGCCCGACGACGCGGTGGTGGAAGTGCCGTGCTATGTCGACCGCAACGGCATAAGCATTCCACAGGTCGGGGAGCTGCCGCTGGGGTGCGCTGCGGTCTGCCACAACTCGATCAACGTGCAGCGCCTTGCCGTCCGCGCAGCAATTGAGGGTGATGTAAGTCTGCTCAAGCAGGCGATGATGCTCGACCCGCTAACCGGGGCTGTATGCAACCCGCCCGAGATCTGGCAGATGACCGACGAAATGCTCCTTGCCCAGCAGCAGTGGCTGCCGCAGTACCGCACACAGATGGCCCAGATCCGAAAGCGTTTTTCAAGCGGGAAGAAACTGTCAGCAGGTAAGGCAAAAGGTGCGGCACGCCTGAAAACCCGCTGCGCGGCGGAAATCGCGAAAGACCAGAAGGCTCGCGAGATGGCGGCGCGCGCAGACAAGGGCAACCCGGAAGAAGCACAGAAAAAAGCGAAGAAATAACTCATAGATCGTTGGCGCCAACAAAACTATATAGCACCCATGCCTAAAGCATGGGTGCTATAACTATCACTATTAAAAAACCGATCAATAAAACATATAACTGCACGGATACGTCAACTAATCAAATCTACACGGGGTTTCACTTCTGGCATTGCTTACATATCAATAGTTGCAGCCATGCTTCCTGTTTTCCACTGTATCAACAGACCGAACGATCGCGCTATTTGCTGCTTCCAGACGGATCCCAAACCAGCTTGCTGTCAGCTACCTCAACAGGGCTTCCGCCACGGGGAAGGTCCAAACGCACCCACAAATATGACTTCTTCATCTCCTCCGGGATGGGAAGAGTAACCGAATATTTTTTCCAGCTTGTTTCACAATCCGCAATGGCGTTAGCTTTTACAGACCAGCCTTTGCCGATAATCCAAAGCCCCAGCTTGGAATCCGCCTTATCACCCTTGGCCCAAATTGTAAGCGTGACCGAGCCTTTATCCGGGAAGGGGACATAGGTGCTGTTGAGAAAGCGGGGGCTGCCGTCATTACTCTGAAGCCGCATTACATGCTTACCCTTCTTGTATGACTTGTTCTTGACCAGACAGGAATCGTCTTCCTTTTCGTTGCCTTTCTCCAGATACCACATTGCGGGAAGCGTATTCATCGTCCCTTCCGACAAGGATGAATTAGGAAGAAGATCAGCATTCTTTTTCTGCTTAAAGAGAATCAGCTTCGGGTTGCGAATCATAAACATGGAATCTTCATCAACACCCTTCCTGTCGCAGAACCGGATAAAGAAAGGGCCATCCTGAGTAACATTGATGTAGATGGTCAACTCCGCCCATTCCGGCTGGCCGGAGAGAATATTCCATGCCGAATATGTTTCTTTCCAATTCATGCTGCGGGCTTCACACCCCAAAGTTCCAAGTCTATTGAATCCCTTGGTTTTATACTCGGCCTTGAACATATACCACCCGGCCGGAACGTCAGACTGCGACTTGAGGAATGAGTCAACCGTGGCCGGCGCTTCCCAAGAATTTTCTCCAACGCTTTTCAGAACATCCTTCTGCGGGGCGAACTCTACCTTGAGCGCATCACCGCCCAAAGCACTCACCATCCCCATCAGGGACTGAACAGAGATAAAAAGAAACGAAATGATAAAACGATTGCGCATAACTTACACCTCCATGAACTAAAATTTACTCAGGCACATCAGCACCAAATTCTGCAAAAAATGACAACGTAAACCCATTCATGCACACCATAGCTGCATGAAAAGAAGACGACATATTTTCTCGCTGAAGTTAATTCCGCAGAAGCAGGAACATCAAATGCAATGCAGGTCGAATGTTACTTTTAAAACTTAATGCCATTCATAACGGCATGGATTCAAAAAGCGCACATTTGCGCCGGTTAGTCATTCGTAAGTGTCCACATCGGGGTGGCCTCGTCGGAGGCCATGAACTGCTGGGTCTGAAATGCCACATGGCCATCGGCAAAACCAACGCTCATCCCGTCCTTATGAATCATGGGGAATGCATCCTGCGTCGAGTAGGGAGGGATCTGGGGCAGTGAACCGAATTTCTGCGTGCCAATCGTCCCGTAATTACGTTCAAAATCTTCACGGGCATCTCCCATCATATATGTTTTCGAAGGTTGATGAACTTTGGTAAGCCTGGCAGGCCACCCCCTGTAGCTTTTTTCAAGTGAGGTCATATTCAACTTGTATGACGCCAGGCCAAACCCCTTGTATCCATAGGCAGCATCTCCACCAAAATTCCAACCATAATCGTTTTTGTATTTTTTATCCTTATTGTCCTCTCTTGCAGCGCAATACCATACACCGTTTTTGCTGTCTTCGTCCCACCCCAGCTTGAGAACCTCATGCCAACTCAAACCGCTGCCTGATGGATCCTTCATCTTCAGAGCCGGGACAATACTCGAATTATCAGAGGCGTAGAAATTCACAAGAATCAAGATCTGCTTCTCGTTATTTGCGCAGGAGACCTGGCGAGCGGTATCGACGGCAGAGGTCAATGCAGGCAGGAGCAGACCTGCAAGAATGGAGATAATGGCCATGACAACCAGAAGTTCGACAAGAGTAAACCCTGAATGCCTGACGTTCATCCGCGCGCACAATACTGAGCGCATTTCCTCTGCCCGATAATTATTCATGTGCCCCTCCACATTAAACCGATATTGGCTGCTATCCCATAATCAGGTTATCGGTTTAGCAAAGTTTGTCAACACATCTTGCCTCAGTCAATGATCCGAAAGAACAACATCCCGATATTCCTGTGGAGCGCCGTATGGCTCCTTACCCTTCGGAGACAAGGTCAGCCCCACCTTACGCCCCTTGCCGTCGTTATCGTTAATCAGCAAGGAAAAACCGAAGCCGCCACCGGCATCAAGCTTGACATTAGGCAGGCAGGCAGCACGGGGAAGAATCAACTCATAAACCGTCGTATTCCCGCTTCTCTTTATCGCAAGTTGCGCCTCGGGGTCGGCCAGACCTTCGCACTTGTTCGCATCGCCCTTGAAGTTTCCTTCCGCCCCCTTGCTGATCCACGCAGCGGGATGCCCGCCATCCATGGTCAGGGTATAGCTTATGTCATCGCCGCTATTGCGGGCCGCTTCGGTCGCATTGTTAAGCTGGTCAATATATATCTGGATGGAGTCGTTCTTATATGCTTCATCGGGCTTAAAGGTACAGAAGTTCCTGTCATCCCTTACGATCGCAATGAATGCCAGTTTTTCTTTTGACCAGGCCAATCCAACCTTGGCGGAAAGGTCATCATCGCCGCTTCGGCGCTGGGATGGGTCGAAGTTCTTTGACAGATAATTTTCATCGAGCGTTGTGAGAGGAATGCCTTTCCAATCCGACACATCGCCATCCGCCCGGATCTTGTCCGCACCCGCGTTACAGATGAATGGGCGAAGCGTCTGCTTTCTATCAAATTGTCCTGCGTTGGTTTCCAGCGTCGCAAGAACCTCGAATCCGCTACCACCCGACAACGCCATATCCGTAAATGCAGACTTCACCTTTGCCGTGCCTCCACCTTCAAGAGGACCGAAAGTCTGGGTACGCTCTGCTGCGTTCCATCCTTCCGGAATTTGCTGGAGCCACACAGAACCATTAATCGGCTGATTGGTCAAACTGGTGACATACACGGTCAGTTCTTTTTCACCGCTTATGGCCACGTCAATCTTTACGGGATCGCCAACACCACGAACCTCCGCGGCGGCAAAAGACTCCTTGATAGAATCAAAGGTTTCCGTTTTACCGTAGCGCAGCCAAACCGGGTCGGTCGAAAACTTGAGGGTGTGCGCAGTCTCCATCTCCGGGCGGCGGTTACCCATAATATCGAAAACCTTATAATCACCTTTCAGCTTCATCACGGCTTTCGCGTCAGACACCGGGGTCCAGACAGCAGCAAGCGGCCCTTCCTTGGCGTCAGGGAAAACAAACACGCGGAGGCTGTCCCCCATATCAAGAGGCTTTCCTCTTCCTGCCTCGGCAAGGAAGCGCGTGGTGGCGTTGTAGGCGGGGATCATGTCATAAACAAACAGGGAGTTCCCCGGCCCAAGAAAGGCGAACTCATCCCGGAAAGTAAAGGGGCAGCAGGTCACGCCAGCGGCAACATGATGGATAAGGTTGCGAACCTGACGGGTGGCCGCCTCCAGCTCATGGTTGCCATCCAAATAATACCCGCGCCTGACCTCATCGGTAATCTTCCGGTCGGAAAAGAGATTGCAGCCGTAAAGCTGTTCGCTGTTGATCATGCCAACCTTTTCCCCGCCGTACTTGTTGAGCATTTCGCGGGCGGCAATGAGGTCTGCGTATACCCCAATTTCATTAAGCTGATCCGGATGGCTGCGGTAGGGATGGAAAGAAAAGAAGTCCATGTATTTGCAACCGCCGGCGGAGAACCACTCCTCCATCCACTTCCAACGCATGGTGTTGAGCGCATTGCAGACAACGACCAGCTTCGGGTCAACACTCTTGATTGCGTTATATGCCACCTTCTGAACTGCAAGGTACTTCGCTGGAGAAAAGGCACGCTTGCCGTCTTTTTTGGAGCGCCACAAATCCGGCTCGTTGAAGATTTCCCAATACTTGATATACGGCGAGAGGGCTTTTACATATTCTTTGACCATGGCGCCATAAGAGTCAAGCTCCTCCTGGGTCGGCATATCGGATTTATCGCCGCACTGGAACGATCCGGGGAAGAACTGGATGCATCCCATCAGGTCAATCCCCGCTTCGGCCTGAGATTTAACCAAGGCAATCTGTGTTTCAATAAATTCTTTTGACCAGGGATACTTCAAATCCTTTGGCGCTTTGGCAAAGAACCGGTTGAACTGGGGGCCGGTATCCTTAATGACCTGTGCATAAATCTCGTTCGCCCATGGCGACCATGCAAAAAGGCTCTGGCAAACGCCAAAGTAGCTCGGCTGGCCGGTAGAAGTCTGCATCTTGGCCGGCTGATCCATGATTGCATAACGGGAATACCCGCTTCCGATTACCTTCCCGTCCTGGGTGGCTTCAAAGGATACATGGAAATTGCCCAGCTTGTCTGTGGGCAAGGAGATCGGGAAATCGGTTATCTTTGCAAGGTCAACATCCAGATCACGGGTCCAGACAGGCTCACCCCATGCATCACGCGCGACAGCCTTGACCTTGGCTTTACCCTGAAAGAGCGTACCGGGAGCGACACGTATTTTCATCTCTGCAGCGTCCCTGCCCCGAATGAAATATGGATAACGGTCACCCACAAGCGCCATCATGACCGGAGCTTCGTAGGTGGGATTTTTGTCGCTGGTTACCTGTATACGGTCAACCAGAACTCCACTGCCTGAGCCGACATCGATATATGCCTTTTTCTGGCTGTCGGGTTGATTCCAGGTGAAGGTCCATGAAAGCTGCTTCCAATCCTTTCCCGCATTACCCTTCTGCCATATTCCTATCTTGTAATCCGGATTTATAACCAGAAAGCTCACATTGCCGCTATCCTTGCCCTTGGGTGCCTTAACATACATAGACACCGTATAAGTCTTGCCTTTGCTTATGGGGAAGCAATATGAGCGAACTGACCTGCTGCCTTCGGGAAAATAAAGGCACGCGCCGCCATCCATGCCACTATCCGGGAGGATTTGCGGCGGAACACGCAACGCTGCTGTAAAATTACTCGTCTTCTTAGGCCAGTTGGCCAGATATAACCAACCATATGCGCCCAACTCGAAATCGGAGTTAATAACCATATTCCGACCAACTGCAACAGGGGAAGCATCCATTCCATCCCCAGCAAGACACAAGGTCGCACCCGACAACAGAAGGACACAACAAAGGAAGAACGGTTTCATTTTGAATGACGATATCATAAGCTTAACTCCATCCCTACGTAGCTACACGATACAACACATTTAATCTTCAGCCACCAGATTAGCCATATACTCGACTTCTTCTGCGCGGAAAACCTATTCCTACCTTCAGATGATCTGGATTATTATGCGAAAGCTGATATCCGTGCTCGCACCCGCGCCTCTGTATCTTTTATTCTCTTCGTTTACAATACAGCAAATATCGGCTTATGCAAGAATTAAATATTTTATGAGTAAATATTGGTGAAATTTATGCTGCATCAGCACTATTTAATTGACCGCAGACAAAATCATGACAAGCCTCTATATACACTTATTTACTTTTCATTAAAGGCTTTATCGTAAATATAAAGCAACATTAACCCATCAACTGCACGCATCTGCAGGCAATGGCGACTTAAGCCTTGGCAATCACCATGCTTTTATATTCAGTATAATTTAACCATCAGATACAATGATATTACAGCACCAATTGCGTAAATTGCGCTGATCTTAAGGACTATATCAGACCAATAACGCACACCAACCCTTAATTAAAACCAAGCAAGACATATTAAGGCAAAGCTGCCGCCATCCCCACACCCCTGTATCTATACTTCATTTTTTATGCAATATAGAAGCAGTAATTCTCGCTCATTCCGCAATGCCTCTGCGCTGCAGACAATTTTTCCTGATCCAGCTAAATCTTTTATATCTTTTTATTACATAGGCTTATGCAATAATATTGAATTCTGATCTTAATCAAAAGTTAAAAAACAATTGCCAACCTCTTATATATTGCTGTAAGATACAGGCATGGATAATTACAATACAGACAATAATGAAGCAGCGAAAACAAAGGCTGATCGCGTCCTTTTCTCCCTTCGGGAGTCGATCACCAATGGATTTTACAAACCCGGCCAGCAAATCCCCACTTTTGATGAGATGGAAACCCACTTCAAGGTAAGCAGGTCGGTTCTGCAGAAGGCGCTGCGCACACTTACGGAAGACGGCTTCGTATCCTCAAGCCCCCGCAAAGGCATGCACGTTGCGCCCGTGCTACCGCATCTTACGCGTTACGCCCTTGTCTTCACCAAGAACATGGACAGCCCGGGGTTCAGCCATATGCAAAAGACCATTCTGGACTCGGCTCAAAGCATTGCTGAAAAAGATCCGCACAGACAATATGTAATTTATGACGGCATCCACTCTCAGGATGGATCGACCACCCTGCACGAGGATATCGAGAATCAACGCATTGCCGGCCTGATCGTAACCCCTGGAGCGGATAAGGTTTTTGTAGACTACCCCGAGCTGGAAACAGACTCATATCCGCGCGTGTTCATGTGCATGTCGCGCCATTGGGGATACAACCCCAGCGTGGATGTTGACAGAAGCATGTTTTATGACAGGGCAATCTGGTCGCTTACTGAAAAGGGACGCCGCCGGATAGCGATCATACACATGGCGCACACGTTCGCTGACATTGATCATGCAACGCTCTTCGCAGCAAATGGCGTCGAATACCATAAGCCATGGATCCAGCAGATAGGAAGAAGCCATCCCGAATGCGCCCAGAATCTGGTGCAACTCCTGTTCGATGACAGGGGCGGAACCGTCCCTGACGGCCTGATCATAGCTGACGACAACCTGACCGAACACGTCATCGCCGGCCTTCTGCAGGTAAACCGTGGAGTAGGGAAAGATCTGGATGTCGTGGCCTACTGCCATTGGCCGTGGCGCACCTCATCCTTATTACCAATCAGATATCTCGGTTTTAATCTTACCGAGGTTCTTATTCAATGTATGGATGTGGTTCTGAAAAAACGCCTGGGGCAAGAGTTTCCGGAAAACCAGTTCATACCGGCAGTTTTTGAAGAAGAATTGAAGGCTCCCTCCAGCTATACGCGCAGCCTGCGCCAGAAAGCATTATTGTGAAGAAGTGCTAGGGGCGCTGCGCACCTCCTTCGGGGTAATGCCCTCCATTTGCCGGAATAGTTTGTAGAAATAACTCAGTGACGTATAGCCGCAGCTGTAGGCGACTTCCAGAATAGGCAAGTTGCTGTTTTCCAACATTGCGCGCGCCTCCTTGATGCGGAGCGCATTGAGATATTCGATAAACGTGTAACCGGTTTCCTGCTTGAATACATTATGGAAATGGCTGCGGCTCAAACAGGCGTGTTTTGCCATCTGTTCAATCGTCAGGCTCTCCATATATCTGTCTTGCATAAACCTGATAGTATCGGCGATCCGCTCCTCGCTCCCGATCTTTTTGATATTCTCCTTCATCTTCGGCAGCAGCTCAGGATCGCGGAGGATGAGCAAAAAAACTTCCGTGAGCAGTGCCCTTATCAAGCTGGGCATGCCGGGGAGGCGCTCCATCCTCTCCTTTGCCATCTCAATCATTATCTCCCGAACGCGCTTTGATGTTCTGGCTGAAACCGGGATTTTATTGTATCCGGAACGGGCCTTCTTTTTCAGATATTTCAAAAGCTGCTCAAGATCCTCGTCGCAGGCATGGTCGGCCAGCAAAAACACTTCGGAAAAATTCACCACAAGCATTTTTACGTTTTGCCGCGGAGAACCGTTACCGATATGGGGTTGCCCGGCGGGAAAGAAAAACAACTCCCCCACCGTCATCGGCACCTTGTAATCATCCACAAAATGCTCCCCTCCCCCATCAAGACAGATAAGCATCTCGTGCTCCTGATGAACATGGGTTGCCTTTACCTGATTATATTCAAGTTCGACATGAAAGCACAGCGGAAGCATTCCGGACCCTTTGAATAAAACACTTTAGAGCAATTAATTACCAGCTTTTTCAGTATTATTTATATAAATACAGCAACTTTTAAGATAATCAAGCAATATTACAAGATAATCGAGGAAGACTGGAAGAATAGAGAAGTGGTAGTTTATGAAGCAGTTGATCTGATTTATAAATATCAAGGAGTTTACGGATGGGCGAGACGATAAAGGCGGTTCTGGTCGGGTGTGGCGGTATCTCTGATGCATGGCTTGGCCCGATAAGCAAGCGTGATGACATTGAGATGGTTGGCTTGGTGGATCTGAACCCCGAGGCGGCCAAAGTAAAAGGGGAAAAATATTCATTCAATGCCCAAACCGGGAATGACCTCGCCGCGATGCTGGAAAAGACAAAGCCTGATGTCGTATTCGACTGCACCATCCCCGAGGCGCATGTGGACGTGGTTCTGACTGCCCTGAAATATGGCGCCCACGTGCTAGGCGAAAAACCGATGGCCGATACCATGGAAAACGCCCGGAAGATGACTGCCGCCGCGGAGGCAGCAGGTAAGATCTACGCCGTCATCCAGAACCGGCGTTACCTGCCCCAGATTATTGCGGTGCGCGACTTCATAAAGAGCGGCAAGCTCGGAAAGCTTACGACCGTTCAGAGTAATTTTTTTATCGGCGCGCACTTCGGCGGCTTCCGCGCGGAAATGGATCACGTGCTGCTTCTTGATATGGCGATACACACCTTTGACGCCGCCCGGTTCCTTAGCGGCACCGATGCTGAAAAAGTTTATTGCCACGAATTCAACCCGAGCAACAGCTGGTACAGGACAGGCGCATCAGCCGTCGCCATCTTCGAGATGACTAATGATGTTGTCTATACCTATCAGGGCAGCTGGTGCGCGGAAGGGTGCAATACCACATGGGAATGCGACTGGCGCTTCATCTGCGAAAAGGGGTCACTCCTCTGGGACGGCCGTGACAGCATCCGCGCGGAAGTCGTCGACGATTCAAATGAATTTATCAAAGCGGAAATTTCGGTCGAGGTCGATTTCAAGGAATTGCCGGAAGAGCTCGCGGGACATTCCGGCTTGATTGCGGATTTTGTTGAAGCAGTAAAAACCGGCACCCCGCCACAGACAGTCTGCACCGACAACATCAAAAGCCTTGCCATGGTGCATGCTGCAATCGGTTCCGTCGAGGCCGGGCGGAAGATTGATGTAGAATAAATTTTTCAAAATCACGACTGGATAATAAATGGAGGGCGTCATGCAGGATATTCTTATCGGTACATTGGTCAATGGTGGCAAAGGCACGGCAAGCTATATCGAGCAGATCCTGCCTCACGGGTTCGAGTCGTTCAGCATAACATTCTGGCAAACTACCGGCGGGATAAATCTGCGCAAGCTGGCTGAGGAGGTAAACAAGGTGCTTGACGGCACCGGCGCCATTATCTCTTCCCTCGGCATATTCGGCAATCCTCTATGCAAAGGCGCGAAAGACAAGGAGACGCTGAAAGGCTGGCGCGAGCTTATAGATAACGCCCACCATTTCAACTGCGATATCGTTGCCGGGTTTACGGGGCGTTTGCGGGACGAACCGATCGACAAGTCCATTCCCGTATTCAAAAAAGTATTCAACCCTCTCGCCAAACGCGCCAAGGACAAAGGCGTCCGTCTTGCTTTTGAGAACTGCGATATGGGCGGCACCTGGGACCGGGGCGACTGGAATATCGCCCAAACGCCAAAGGCCTGGGACATGATGTTTGATGCCATTCCTCTGGATAACATCGGTCTTGAGTGGGAGCCCTGCCACCAACTGGTCAAGCTGATTGACCCCATGCCGCAACTGCGCAAATATGTGAATAAGATTTTCCATGTCCACGGCAAGGATGCCACAGTCCACCATGATGTAATCCGCGAGCACGGCGTGCGGGGACCGGTGGCCTTTGCCCACCATCGCACCCCCGGCTTTGGCGACAGCAACTGGACCGACATCATCTCCGATCTTCGCATGGCCGGGTTCAAGGGCAGCATTGATATTGAAGGCTGGCACGACCCGGTGTACAGGGGCGAGCTGGAGATGACAGGGCAGGTGCACGCTCTGAATTATCTCAAAAACTGCCGGGGCGGTGATTATATCGAAAACCCGAAATAGGATGTTTGGTTGAACTCAGCCTGGCCCTGCAAGACAGACATACAACTGGCGGGTGCGGTCAGGAAAGGCAGGACAACACGGCTTTGCGAAGGGCATTGATCGCAAACGGCTTTTCCAGAACGCATGCCACGTTGTATGCTTCCGTTTCAAAAGCGTTTAGCGTCCGCGTTTTACCGCTCATGACGATAACCTTTGGTTGCGCAATACCGGGTAGTTTGCGCAGTCGATTCAGAAAAGTAACGCCGTCCATGGCCGGCATCTGGAGATCCAGCAGCACGATGTCAATCATCTTCTCGGCACACCTCTGCAAAGCCTGATGGCCGTCTGCAAGCGATTCAACCTCCATGCCGTCGCCGACAAAGACGGATTGGATAAGGTCACAGATATCCTGCTCATCGTCAAGGATGAGCATGCGCCCGAACCCTGACGCGGCAGGCGCTAGTTCTGCCGAATGGCACTCAGGCAATTCACAATCCGTTGCTTTGCGCAAAGAAATTCTCACGGTGAACACGGTGCCCTTCTCCGGTTCGGATTTGCATTCTATCTGGCCGTCGTGTTTCTTCACAATTGTATAGCAGATGCTCAACCCCAGACCGCTGCCGCGGAGTTTGCGCATGGGGGATTCTGTCAGCGAATGCTCTCCCTTCCGGGAGAAGAAGGGGGTGAAAATCTGTTTCTGCGTCTCTTCGTCCATGCCGCAGCCATTATCGGCCACGCGGAAGAACAGCTTTCCTGACTCTTCGCCGCACGAGAGTTCGAGCCGTTTATTCTCACGGTCTGTCATGGCATGCAGCGCGTTGATAAGCAGATTCAAAACAACTTGCCCAATCATGTGTTCGTCCATCGGCGTCGGCGGGACGGGGCGCAGGTCTTCGACAATCTCCACGCCGCTGGACTGCATTTCATGGCGCATCATGTCGAGGGCACCCCGCACGACAGTGGGCAAATCGCCGCGCGTCCAGTTGCCGCTGGAGGGACAGGCAAAATCCAGAAGCCTCC
>JAFGWW010000144.1 GCA_016936955.1 Planctomycetota bacterium
ATATTGTGGCGGGGCTTCTCGCCCACGGCATCCACGAGAGCGACGAGACGGTGCTGCTGGTGGATGTTGGCACCAACGGGGAGATGGCCCTGCGTTCGGGCGGCAAGACATACGCTTGCGCCACCGCCGCTGGCCCGGCCTTTGAGGGCGCGCAGATCAGTTCCGGCATGCGCGCGGCAACCGGTGCGATCAGTTCGGTCGACATCGGCGATGATGATATTATTATTACGACCGTCGACAATGCCGCCGCGCGCGGGCTCTGCGGGACGGGGCTTCTCGACGCGGTTGCGATTCTTCTGAATCTGGGAATTGTGGACGAGACGGGGATGATGTTCGCCCCCGACGAGATCGAAGACGAGTGCCCGGAATTGCCGGAGAAGATCAGGGCGCGCGTGGTGGAGGACGATAACGGCTCGGCCTTTGTTCTCGCTTTCGCCGAAGATGGACATCCGCGCATAACCCTGACCCAGCGCGACGTGCGCGAGTTCCAGCTTGCCAAGGGTGCGATGGCGGCGGGGGTGATGGTGCTGCTCGACCATCTGGGAATCAAGCCGGAAAACATAGACCGCGTCTGCCTTGCGGGCGGCTTCGGGAGCTATCTCCGTCCGGAAAACGCCTTGCGCGTCGGGCTTCTTCCTTTGGGAATCGGGCTTGAAAAAATCGAGGCGGTTGGCAACGCCGCCCTCGCGGGAAGCAGGCTCTGCCTTCTCGACTCGGGGATGCGGGCAAAGGCGGAACTGATTGCAGACGAGGTCAAATACTTCGAGCTTTCCGGCAGGCCGGAGTTCCAGATCGCCTTCGCCGACGGCATGGAGTTTCCGGAAGAATAAACGCACCTATCCGGTTATGGTCAGCACCAGCCACGGGACAAAGAGGAATAAGATGATCGCCATTTTGTACGTGATCATCCCGGCGTAATGAATCCTGCCCAACTCCTCTTCGTTTATCCCGAAAATTCTGGAATGAAGGCGGTAAATCCAACTCTTCCCGATGACCAGCATCACAAACCACAGGCATAGGATACCGGTGTTAATCCCGAAACAGTAAAGCAGAAGTGTTCTGGCGGCTTCAATAGTCATGATACGCCTCCTTCGCCCATTCCCTGTATTTATCATAGCATGCCAGACTGTAGCAGCCATTATAAAGGGGCGGGTGGAATATAAAGGGGGCGGTGAGCTTTACCAGCCCGCCGCCCCTTTTATTAATCATCTGGTTTCGCATTACTTCCAGTCGCAGACTTCCTTGATCTTGTCGGCGAGGAGTTTGGCCATGACCTTATCCATTTTTACCGAGGGGTGCCAGTGGCCGCCGCGGTATTCAGCAGCGCCTTTGCCGGGATAGGTGAGCTGGAATACGCTCTCGTCTTCGGCCGCGAGTTCCTTGAGCCAGCCGTCGATGGGGGCCACGCGCATGGGGCCGATGGAGGCGATGATCTTGACGTCGGGGTAGAGCTCCTTGAGGCGCTTGATAAATGTCTTGTAGGCGCCGAGGAAATCTTCCTTCTTGAGTTCTGACTTGCCGCCCTTGTAGTTTTCGCCGTCGTTGGTGCCGAGGTTGATGACCACAACCTGGGGGACGTATTTCTTGTGGTCCCACTTCATCTTGCCGTCGTTGAACAGGGTCTGCTCGAAGATGATGGGGAGGATGCCGTTCTTGTCCTTGACCTCGTCCTTGTCGCGGTTGCGGTACATGCCGCGCCCGGAGCAGCAGACCATGCTGACTTCGGCTCCAAGTTCGCGTGCGGCAATGGGGGCGTATGACATGTAGCCGTTTTCATTCTGGGGGGTGTTGCCCTGGTTGACGTCGGGGGCTTCGTTACCATAGCCGCAGGTGATCGAGTCGCCGATGACCATGATTTTCTTCTCGCCCAGCTTCTCGGGCAGGAGCTTTGCCCCTTTCGAGAGCTGAAGGCCGTTGAACTTAAACATGCCGAGATAGCCTTCGGTGCGCTTGAAGATCTCGATAACGTGCTCCTTGTCCTCAAGCCCTTCGGCAAGGTTGTAGAGCTCCTGATCCTTCGACGCGATAATGACCTTGGTGGCCTCGCCGTCAACAATGATCTGCAGGCCGGCGGCTCCGCCCCGCACAAGTTTCAGCTCCGCATTCGCAGCCGTGCCTTTGAACTTGAAACGAATGGCGCTGCCCGTCCAGTCGAAACGGTAATCGTCACTGAAGCGCCCGATATATACGATATCCTTGTTGTCCGGCTTGATCTCAACAGGAAGCTTTGTCACCTCCCCCGCAAAGACAGGCAGGCTAAGACAGCACAGCATTGCAACCGCAACCAGCATTCGTTTCATGTGGGATCCTTTCTTGGTTGATAAAACCGATAACACATAAATAAGACATGCATTAAACATGCGCAAGAGATTTATGCCAATTTATCGACTTATAGGGCTGTTTTTATATGAGGAGGCATGAAATCTAGGCCTAAAACATTACTACTCGTATTTTCAAATCAGTATGGCCATGAAAAAGGGGCACGGATTTTGTCCGCGCCCCTTTGGAAATACTTTTCAAGAAAAACATTAGGCCCTGACGATGCGGGCTTTGCTTTTCTTGATCTTCGCCATGGCGTTGCGGGTGTCGACCACGAGCTTGGCGTTGTTGGCGATCATCTGGTAATCCACATCTGTGTGGTCGGTGCTGATGAGGATGGCGTCGGCGGCTTTCACCGTGGCGGGGGTGAGTTTGACCGATTTCATGGTGTAATTGTACTTGCGCATTTCGGAGAGCGCCGGGACGAAGGGGTCGTGATAGGAGACCACCGCGCCATGTTCTTCGAGAAGCTCGATAAGCTTGAGGCTCGGGCTCTCGCGCATGTCGTCCACGTCCTTCTTGTAAGCCGCACCCATGAGGAGGACTTTGCTGCCCTTGAGGCTCTTCTTGTCTTCGTTGAGAGCCATCATCAGGCGTTCGATTACGTATTCCGGCATGGCGGTATTGATCTCGCCGGCGAGTTCGATAAAGCGGGTAGGCGTTTCGAATTCACGGGCGCGCCAGGTGAGGTAGAAGGGGTCGATGGGGATGCAGTGCCCGCCCAGGCCGGGGCCGGGGTAGAAGGGCATATAGCCGAAGGGCTTGGTGCTGGCCGCACGGACAACCTCCCAGATATCGATGCCCATCTTCTCGAAAATCACCTTGAGTTCGTTGACCATGGCGATATTTACGCAGCGGAAGATGTTTTCAAGAAGCTTGGTCGCTTCCGCGGCGTCGGGGCTGCTTACCGGTACGGTGGCGCTTACCACCGAATTATACAGGGCTACGGCGAGGTTGCGGCAGGAGGCGCTCAGGCCGCCCACGACCTTCGGGATGGTGCTGGTGCTGAAGTTCGGGTTGCCGGGGTCTTCACGCTCGGGCGAGAAGGCGAGGAAGAAATCCTTCGCCGCCTTGAGGCCGGATTCCTCGAGCTTGGGCTGGACAACCTCGCGGGTGGTGCCGGGATAGGTGGTGCTTTCAAGGATGATAAGCTGGCCCTTGCGGATGTTCTTCGCAATGGTGGCGGCGGTGGCCTCCACATAGCTCATGTCCGGTTCGCGGTGTGACGTGAGGGGTGTGGGCACGCAGATCAGGACGCAGTCTGCCTTCTTGAGTTCGCCGAAATTGCTGGTTGCGCGGCAGTTTTTGCGGCTGGTGATCTCCTTGACCGCGGAGGAGGGGATATGCTTGATGTATCCCTTGCCCGCGTTGACATTCTTTACTTTCCTCTCGTCGAGGTCGAAGCCCAGAACCGGATATCCCGCCTTGGCGAATTCGATCGCGAGCGGGAGCCCCACGTAACCGAGGCCGATTATGCCTACCGTAGCTTTGCGCGATTCGATCTTGCCCATCAAATCGGCTGCCAAACCGTTTTTCTTTGCCATTATATATCCTTCCTTGATATTGTTGTTTGCGTGGTCACACTCCGCTCATGTCGGCTGAAACGCGGCAGTCGAAGTTGCAAAACCCGCATATTCTGAAATATTGTGCACCCAACCTGCAAGCGGCTCCAGGATGTTGCCTTAATGAAACCAAGAATTCTACTATAAATCCGCTGCTTAGTGAATAAGAAATATGTTTATAAATATGTAAGGCTCCGGTTTCAACCGGCAAATAAAGTTTCTTGTATAAACTTGATGTCTGGCAAGAAGATAGGCCTGTGCGCAGGGGCGGGGTGGGGCATGCCCCTGGGATTGTGGCAAAAGGACTGCATATATATGTATATATGGGCAGAAAATAAATTCCTCGCCCAGATATAATTTCCTTGCGTAACCAGAAATCATGGCATAGTATTTTACGAGCATGAGCAATCGTGCTGCTTGATTGCTGATTTAGTGAAAGTTGTGCCGCTATGATATCACACCTGCTTTTTATCCTCATACTTTCCCCATTGGCTTCGTTTTTGCACGGTTCTCCATGCAATGACCAGATTGCGCACCAGCATTTTTACAGCAAGGCGCAGGTTGCCGCGTCTGCCGATGTTGAGGGCAGGCAAGGCGCTGATGATTCGGTTGCTGAATTGGACATGACCGTTTTCACGCTTTGGGAGAACGAGGTAGACGAGCAGGATTCCCATTGCAGCGCCTTTGTTGCGGATCTCAGATTTAAAACCAAGAAAAAAGCAGCCCTGCGCCGCCGTTCCAACCAATCGGGCTCAGCATTCCCCCTCGATCTCCTTTCTGTCATTCTTCGTATCTGAATACCCCCTGTACCGCACTTTTTAATTTGAAAACTTGAACAGCCATCTGTGCGTTCGGTCAGTTTTGTCTGATTAAGGCGTTCACATGGACTGTAGTGCAGTGCATGCAGGAGTATTGGTAAAATGACAGACATCTGCGAAAGCCTGGAAAACAGGCGCCTTAAGGAATTCCGCGAATATATAGTTTCTCAAGTAAGTACGATCAGGCCGACAACGATCATGGACGGTGCGCTCCGGGAGTTTATGGAGAAGGGCCCGAATCTCTGCCTTTATGTGGTGGACGATGAAAACTGCCTCGTAGGGCGGATCCGTTTCCCTTCAATTACAGGCGCCCTCTTTCCCTACGACAATATGCGCAAACATGGCACGTCCATGGGCATTGCCAAACGCTCTGCCTTTGCCGTCAGTATTGCCAAAGACCTGATGGAATCCTGCCCGGAGGTGTTGCGTGAGAGCGATACCGTGGGTGATCTGGCCAGAAAGGTCGAGATTACCGGGGAGGACAGCCTGCCTGTGATCGATTCATTCAACCGTCTGGTGGGGCAGATAAGCCTGCACCAGATCCTCAGCGCCAATATGACCAACTTGGAAGAGAAACCTTGCACCAGCCACAAGGTTGGTGCGTAGCAAGATAAGGAATGGTGTGCCATGACGGACAAAGCTGTTAAATTGTTGGCGGATATCAAGGAGGCCGAAACCTCCCAGCGCCATGAGGTAGAGCGCGCTAAGGTCGAGGCCGCAGGGAAAATCGAGAAAGCCAGGCCGTATGCTTCCGAGCTTGAAAAACGAGCCGAAGACAGAAGCATGGCCGAAGCCCAGTCCATGAGGGGCATCATAAACAAGGAGTGCGAGGAGCGGCTGAAGAAACTCGAGAACTCATACCGCGAAGCGCGTAACGATATGCGCAAAGCGGCCGCCG
>JAFGWW010000145.1 GCA_016936955.1 Planctomycetota bacterium
GGGAGGTAAAGCGCCCCTCGACCGATTTTTCGTAAATCAGTTCCATCTATATCTCCGTTGCCTTAATGTCGGATTGGAGTCACATGAATATCCGATTATCGTTGCCAGTAAAACTCTACCAAAACCACAATTTTCGGCAAGACATTTTAAATTTTAAATGAAACACCGCCTGTCCATGCCAAGACCAGCGGCCTGACTTGACAATACACCCTTGCACTGCAGCCAAAAGCCCCAGATCCATGCCACTCAGGCATAATCCCTAAACGCCCGCACATTAACCCTATCCTAACTTGCAGAAGCTGTATTTGGGGCTAATCTCACTTTGAAGAGGGGAAGGCCGCCTGCCACAGCAGGCAGAATTCGGGAGAGGAGCCAGAATGTGCATTAATCATAATTATGGAGACATCTATGAATATCGGCACAAAACTCACCGGGGCCTTTATTGCCATCTCGCTCTTGGGGACGGTTGTCGGAGCCGTAGCCTACCTTGTTAATTCGGAAAGCCAGGAAGTCGGGCGCAAGAACGTCATCCTCGGGGAAGAAAACGCGAAGACCAGCGAAGAAAACGCAAAGCTCAGCCAGAACAGCTCCGAGCTCAGCAAACACGCCATCAACCTTTCATCGCGGGCATACCTATATAACAGCCTGAGAAAAGAAATTTCCGACAGCATACTAAAATCCTCTGGTGAGAAGACGGAGGGCGATCCGATCCCGCTGCAGCAGTACGTCCAGACAGTGCAGGAGATTTTTGTCTATAATCTCCCGGAACTTGTAGCCAGGAAAGACAGGCTTGGAATATTCCTGTTCGGAAGCGGGGAGGAGGTGGAGAAGAGGCTGAAAGCATACGGCGAGAAAGCCGACGATGAGGACGAGGACGAGACCAGCAACGGACTCGACCTGTTCACCGACGACACGGAACCCGCGGAATCGGCCAAGGAAAACAAGGCTGAAGCAAAGGGCGATAATGGTGACGCGAAAGCGTCTTTCGCCGATTTCCTTAACAGCTCCCGCCTGAAAAAACTGAGGGACGAACTCAAAACCCAGGCAGCGTCAAGCAGCTCGCCCGGGGTGCAAAAAAAATACGGGGAGATCGAGCAGAATATCGCCGCCAGCCTTGAGGCGATAGAGGAACCTTACTTCCGTCTTCTCACCCACTCTGCCCGCATAGGCGAACTCTGGAGGCAACGACATATAAACGATATGGGCTACGACCTGCTTGATCAGATACAGGCCATGCTCGAAAGCCACCGCACATGGTGTGAAAACCTGCAGCTTGCGGTGTATCGCGGTGAGCAGATTGATATTGAAACGAACGTCGAACAGTCCCCCATCGGAAGCTGGGCGCCGAGCACATTCTGCCGCTCTTTCAGAAAAAACTGGGCCCTTTTCGACCAGACCATGACGGAGATCGAGAAAACCAACGGGGAAATTTTCGCAAGCGTAACCAAAATCACGAAAGAGGAATCTCCTGAAACGCGGCAGTCCCTTTACGAGAAAGAGGTCTATCCCAAACTGAAACAAATAGACAACAAATTTGCCCGCATCAAGGCTGAAGAAGAGACCCTCGCCGGCATGCAAGCCAAGGCGCGACGCGTCTTGAAGGAGGAGTTCCTTCCTGCCCTTTCCGATATCAATAACGCAATCGACCACGCGATGGAGACGATAACCCTCGCCGAAGCCTCGGTACGCAGCGAGCAGAACGATATTCAGAGAGCATCGATCCTGGCCGAGGATAACCGGCGCACGCAGGAGCTTGCGCGGGTGGGGCGCGAACGGGAAAACATCCCCGTCCTTAAAAAGCAGCTGAATAAACAGGTGCAGGCAAACCGCTTCATCGGCGCGCTTATCGCCATATCCTTCCTCGCCGCGGTGGGGCTGGGCGTAGCCTTTTCGAAAAACATCACAGGCAAGATCAGAAAAGTGGCCACCCTCGCGGAAGACATCAGCATGGGAGAGCTTTCCGGAAGATTGCCCAGTCTCGGAACCGACGAGATCGGCCAACTCGCCACCGCAGTAAACCGCATGGCCGACGGGCTCGAGGCAAAAGCCAACTTCGCCGAGACCCTTGCCGGGGGCGACCTGACAGCCAAAGTCCCGCGCACCTCCGAGCGCGACGCCTTCGCCAAGGCACTCGAAAGTATGCGCAGCGGGATCCACTCCGTCGTCTCCGAAGTTGAGGTGACCGCAACCGAAGCTGCAACCGGTTCGGAGCAGCTAAAGGGTTCGAGCCTGATGCTTGCCCGGGGCGCCGACCGTCAGGCTGATGACATCCGCGAATCATCAATGTCAATGACCCACATGACCGACCAGGTCCGCGCCAATGCCGAGCATGCGGCCAAGGCGAGCACCCTTGCCCGCGAGGTCCTTGAGGCGACGACCGGTGGCGTGGAGCGTTTATCAAATATCTCGCGCGCCATGGCGGGGTTGGAGGAGTCGAGCAAGCGGATCGGAAAGATAACCAAGGTTATAGACAAAATCTCCGCCCAGACAAAACTGCTTGCCATCAACGCCTCGGTTGAAGCCGTACGCGCCGGGAAATACGGGCATGGGTTCATGGTGGTCGCCAACGAGATCCGCAACCTCGCCGACAGTTCGGCCAGAGAAGCCAAGGCCATATCCGAGTCTATTGGTGAAGCAATGACACAGATCGAAAGCGGAGCGAAAACAGTCCGCGAGACGCAGGGGTATTTCGACAAGATCTATTCGGGGGTGAATGACACCAGCACATTTATCGGAGAGATCGCCGACGCCTGCGGCCACCAGACCAAGGGGGTAGATTCGATACGGCAGAGCCTCTCGCATATCGACGAAGTAACTAGGCAGAATACGGCCAATGCCACCATTACCTCCGAATCGGCCGAGAACCTCGACCGCAATATCTCGCGCCTGCGCTACATCCTCAGCCGTTTCAAAACCTCCGCCGGCAACGGCATGGGGATGAAGCCAGGCATCCACAATATCCTGAACAGGGATAACAGCAACGACTGGACATTAGCTCAAGGAAAGACAAATGCCCCGGACCTGCGTCTGCTGCCCAAGGCGACTCCTCTCGACTTTGTCCTTGATGAGGAAGAGTTCGATTTTACAGAGGATGAGGATGGCGGGCTTGACGCCGGTCGGGAAGAAGAACGCAACCCGGATAACGTTATCAGCCTACTCTAGATTGGCGTGCCGTTCCTGCATATTTTTGCCGCAGTCGCCTATCGTCTCGACCACCGCCTGCACGAGTATATCCCCCGTGATGAAAAGGCACTGGTCGAAAAGGGTACCGAGGAGCTGACCTCCCGCAAGGCCTCCGGGACGGTTGCTGTCGGTCGGAACGGGAAGATACAGAACCGCCTTCGCCCTTTGTGCTAGCGGGCTGTCTTTGGTGTAAGTGAGCAGAAGGATATCGGCCTCGGCTTTCCGCGCTTTTTCGGCAAGGGCGAGCATGGTTGACGTGCCGCCCGAGCCGGAGGCGATTAAGAGAAGGTCGCCTTTCCTGATCGACGGCGTTGTAACATCACCCACCACATGCGCAGCAAGCCCGGCTTGGGCAAGGCGCATTGCAAGCATCCGGACAATCAGCCCCGAACGCCCCGCCCCGGCAAAGAAGAGGCGCTCCGCTTCTTTGATTGAGCAGGCGGCCTTGTCGAAAGCGTCCGGCGCGATCCTATCCAACACCGGACGAATCTCGTTAATGACAGTTTCTATATGAGTGCGAATATCCACGCTGTCTCCTGCGCTGAAGCCGCGCCGTCAAATTTACCGTAAAGCGATATTAAACCACCAAAGGCGTGGGCTGTCAATGCAGAGCACAAAACCCGCCGTCTAGGCAAGCATCATTATCAGCGGCACGGTGACAAGACTGAGAAATGTTGAGTACACGACAGACCGGGCGGCAAAAGCGTGATCGCCACCGAAGCGGGTGACGAAGAGGCTGCTGTTCAGGGCAACCGGCATGGCCGCAACCAGAAGGGTCACCATCTTCGCGGTATTGCTTAACGGATAGCCCCAGCCCTCGCAAAGCACGATAATTCCGTAAACCAGCAGAGGTGTAACCACAAGCCGCCCGACAACAGAAGACGCAACCGCCACCACCGGGGTCTTGTCCTCCATTTTCATTCCCCCCATCTGCACCCCGATCATCACCAGCGACATGGGCAGCGCGATCGAGCCGAGGAAAGCAAGGGCGTCCACCACCACCCTCCCCGCCAGAAGCAGAGCGCCCGCATTGTGCGGCGTGACTTCATGGATCGTGCGCACCTCGGGAATGAGGGCGGAGAGGAGCATGCCCCCAACCGTCGCGATCAGCCCCGGATTTTTCACCACCCCCATCAACGTCTCGCGGCTAATCCCGCTCGCCCCCTGAAGCCACCACACGCCAAAGGTCCAGAGCACAAGCATGATCCCGAGATTGAAAAGAAGGATAACATACTTCGCCTCCTCCGCCTCGCTTCCCGACGTAAGCGAAGTGACCAGCACCATGGGAAGATAAAACCAGTTGGTCATGGCAACAAGAAACGAGTAGGTGTGCTTGCGGTTTGCGCCCCCGGCAAAGGCCTGCGTAATCCACCCGACAAACCATCCGAGCAACACGATGCTCATCCCGATAAGCGGGTAATACCAGGTCGCGCGGATCATCTCCGGATTTACCGAACGCAGCATGTGCCCCAGAATAAGGGAGGGCATGGCTATATCCACCACGAAGTGGCTGATAAGCTTGCTGGAGTTCTCGTCAAAAAGGCCGCGTTTGCGCGCGTAATATCCGGTAAGAATAACAAGCAGGATGGATGATATTTTCAGAAATACAGTAAGCCAGTCAGTCATCGTTGTCTCTTGGTGCCTTTTCTTCGTCTGCGGTATGTTCTTCGCTATGGAGATGTTTCTCGCCGGTATCCTCTGTGAGTTCCTTGCTATCGTCTTTTGCTTCCCCGGCGGAAGGCGCGGTCTCGCCTGCCTTGTCGATGGGGCCTTTGGTATATTCCACGCTGGTGAATGCACCGGGGATTCGTCTGCGGCGGCTGAGGAGGATAACGTCGCGCAACTGGTCGATATTGCGCGCCTCCAGCCATCTGCGCTCGAAGTCCGGCTCCTGCACGATATGGGCAATCGCCACCAGCGCCTTGAGATGAAAATTCCTCTCGTCGGGTGAACCGAGAAGGGCGAAGGCCGTTTTGACCGGGGCGTTAAGCTCGGAGAAAACGATCCCGCCCTTGCAGCGCA
>JAFGWW010000146.1 GCA_016936955.1 Planctomycetota bacterium
GGACAGGGTTATGTCGGGGCGCGTGCTTATCGCTCCAGGCGGCATGCACATGGAGGTTAACCGTAGCGGCGGTATTTATACGGTAAAAGTCAGGCCCGGAATGCCGGTCTGCGGACATTGCCCTTCGGTTGAGGTTTTGATGAAATCCGTAGCCCTCAATGTCGGCGCGAATGCGGTGGGAATCATGCTTACCGGGATGGGCGGAGACGGCTCGGGTGGAATGAAATCCATGAGGGATGCCGGTGCTCGCTGCATCGCTCAGGACGAGGCGACATCCGTGGTTTTCGGCATGCCCAAGGTTGCATTTGAAAAGGGTGGAGCTGAAAAACTGGTGCCCCTAGGCAGTATCGCAGGTGAGGCTTTACGTTTAATCACAGACATGGCGGACTGATTATGGTTCTAAACAGAACTAATAACGGGACAGTAATGCTGGGGATAGGCGATTATGGCGCCGCCAAGGAATCGGGACAGGTTGTAAAAACCTTGGCGCTTGGTTCATGCGTTGCCCTCTTGATGCTAGACCCGCATACCCATATAGTTGGTATGGCGCATGTCGCTTTGCCTGAATCCAGCATAAGCCCTGACCGCGCCAAGGATAAACCAGGGCACTTTGCCGACACCGCCGTCCCTGCGCTGCTCAAGGCCATGGCTGATCTCGGGGGAAACCCCAACGGCAAGGGCTATATCGTCAAGCTGGTGGGCGGGGCAAGGGTAATGGATCCGAACAGTACGTTCAGTATAGGAAAGAGAAACGTTCTTGCTCTCAAAAAAGCATTATGGAAGTACGGGCTCGGTCCGCGAGCTGAGGATGTTGGCGGAAGTATCAGCAGAACCGTTGAGGTGGATGTTGATATGGGACGCGTGGTGATTACTTCCGCAAAGAGGGAGCAGTGGGAAATATAACTGCCATTGATAATAGCTTGTGCCTTTCAGGGGCTGGAGACATATCATGCTTCGCAAAATAATGATTGTAGACGACTCGGCAACGGCCCGGATGTTTACAAGACGTTGTCTTGAGATTACCGGGTGTAATGAGAGCGAATTTGTTGAGGCTGTAAACGGCCGTGACGCTCTTGAAAAGCTTCGAGAGTCTGCGGTCGACCTTGTCGTGAGTGACGTTACCATGCCTGAAATGGACGGCCGTGAACTTGTGATGAGAATTGTCGCAAGCCCCAAGCTGAACAGCATTCCCGTTGTAGTCATTACCAGCGCGGGCAATCCGGCCCTTGAGGAAGAATTGAAGAGCATGGGAGTTCTGGCCGTGATCGCAAAGCCTATCAGCCCGCCCCTGTTGGAAGAAGCTTTGAAATCATTATTGCCTGAGGAGGAATACTAATGAGGGATTGCCCGCTTCACTTGGCGGAAGCTGTTCTTGAAGCCACCAGCGAAACGCTGGAGAATATGGCTTTCATGGAAGCTGTCATGGCCGAGTGCCGCCTTGATGACTTCGCGGATCAGGTTTTCTGCTGGTCGGCGGTGCCGGTTCTGGAGCCGGTAAAGGGTACGGTTACGCTCATGATGAGCAAAAGTCTCGCCGCAATGCTTACCTCCGCCATAATGGGGCTTTTCGATGAAGAGCCGGAGGACACGATAATCTGCGATTCCCTCGCTGAGGTTGCAAATACCATTGCCGGACGTTTTGTCGCGATGATATCCCCGGATGATGTGACTTTCAAGCTTGGGGTTCCCGTCACCGCCTGCGGCGCCATTCCCGTAGGGGAGGGGATTTACTCTAACGTCTGCATCGATATCGAGGACGACCACATGTGCGTCCGTATCTCGGGAGAGGATATCCTCAGCCTGTTGCCGAAGGACTGATTACTTTTCCTTGCGGTATTCGCGTGGGCTTTTGCCGGTTATTTTTCTGAATTGCCGCGAAAAATAATTGCTGTCGGTAAAGCCTGTGCTGAATGCGATTTCTGTGATCTGCATATTCGAGCGGCGGAGCAATTCCGCCGCTTTTGTTATTCTGATAAAGAGCAGGTGCTCTACCGGGGTGCGGTCGAGGGCTTCCTTGAAAGAGCGCAGCAGGCTGCTCTTCGACATCTTTGCGATGTGGCAGATGTCGTCGAGAGTGATTTGGCTTTCGTAATTCTTTTCAAGAAAGCTGATTGCCTCACCTATCCTGAGTAGCTGCCGGGCCGAGTCTTTGGTCGTATTTGAGTAACAGCGGGAAAGGAACCCGACGATCTGCATGAAGATGGCGGTTGCCATGAACATTAGGCCGGGGCTTTTCCTTTCCAGCTCTTCTTGCAGCGAATCTATCATGCTGCTGACTTTTATCATGTTCTGTGAAGATAAGCGTAGTCTGCTCTCGAAAGCGTGTCGTGAGCGGTATTTCGGCTCAAGCGTAAAGAGGGCGTGATATCCGGGCAGGTCGCCGATGTCGTAGCTCGGAAGATTAACTCTCTCCGGGAAGAAGAGGATATTGGTCAGGTAAAAATCTTTTGTGTCCCGGTATCCGTGCTCCCGCGAATTGTCGATCACGAAAACGTCGCCGACAGACACAACATATTCTTCCTTGTCCACATAGTGGATGGCCTGCCCCTTGTTAATTATCACCAGTTCCGTAAACTCGTGACTGTGGGCGCTGAGGTCGTCCTGCCTGAAGTGGTGCATCAGGCTTACTGTCTGGCCCGGGGCGAAATGGTTTGGATATTCTTTTAAATTTTTAACCATGACGATATAGTGCTATAAATGGATGAAATAGTCAAGGTATATCCTTTGGCATGTAGTATCTTATAGCTGTTTCCCGTGGATTATAATTATTATTCTTTTTGGAGAGAAAATCATGATTCCTACCGCTTTGGCCAAGGAATTCAAGTCACCGGGCAGTCAGTACAGAGGCAAACCTTTCTGGGCGTGGAACGGAAAACTTGAGCCAGAAGAACTCAGACGCCAGATTCGTATAATGCACCGCATGGGCTTGGGTGGTTTTTTCATGCACTCGCGTGTCGGCCTGGATACAGCATATCTTTCCGACGATTGGTTTAAATGCGTCGATGCCTGTATTGATGAGGCGGAAAAGCTTGGCATGGAAGCCTGGCTCTACGACGAGGACAGGTGGCCTTCCGGTGCGGCGGGCGGACTGGTAACCAAGAATCCTGATTATCGCATGTGCACCATCTCTTTGCTGGAACTGGACAACACCGCGAAATTCAAGTGGGATAAGGACGTGGTTGCGGCCTTTATCGGCAAGATCAAGGACAATACCGTAAGCGGTCTCAATCGCGTGGCGAAGGGCAAGGTACCGGCAAAGCTTGGTTCGGGCGAAAAGCTTCTCGTTTTCAAGGTGATGCTTCAGGAAAACAACGACTGGTATAACGGGTATACCTATCTTGACACCATGAACCATGATGCGGTCAAGGAATTCATCAAGGTTACTCACGAGGCGTACCGCAAGCGTTGCGGCAAGTATTTCGGAAAAACCATTCCCGGTATCTTCACCGACGAACCGAATTACGGTCATGCCCACAATCCGAATTTTGAACGGGACAATGCCGGTTTTGGCGGCAAATGCACGATGACATTGCAGTGGACGAAAAAGCTCCCTGAAGTTTTCAAGAAGCGCTACGGCTACGATATTACGGATCACCTTCCCGAAGTTTTCCTCGACGTCGACGGCAAGACCGTGCAACAGGCGCGCTGGCATTTCTTCGATTGCATTACCTGGCTTTTTGTTGACGCTTTCGCGCGCCAGATCGGGGAGTGGTGCGACAAGAACGGGATGATGCATACCGGCCACGTTCTTGAGGAGCTCACTCTTTCGGGACAGACAAACGTTGTGGGCAGCGCCATGCGTTTTTACGAATACATGCAGGCTCCGGGGATGGACATCCTTACCCAGGTCTGGCGCGAGTATGATACGGCCAAGCAGGTCAGTTCCGCCGCCCACCAGTTCGGACAAAAGTGGAGGCTTACCGAGACCTACGGCTGCACCGGATGGGATTTCAACTTCACCGGGCACAAGGCCATAGGCGACTGGCAGGCCGCGCTCGGAATCAATCTGCGTTGCCAGCACCTCTCGTGGTATACCATGGAAGGGGAGGCGAAGAGGGACTATCCGGCCTGCATTTTCTATCAGTCACCGTGGTGGGAAATGTATTCCAAGGTAGAGGATTATTTCGCCCGCGTACACGCCGTCATGACCAAGGGCGAAGAAATCCGCGACCTTCTCTTCGTTCATCCGGTCGAGAGCATGTGGCTTTACAAACGCAAAGGCTGGCATGAAGAAAAGGAGCGGTTGCCTCTTGACTCGATGATGGTCGATATGCGCGATTGCCTCCTTGGGGCCAATATCGATTACGATTACGGTGACGAATATATCCTCTCCCGTCATGCAAAGGTTGTTAAGGGGAAGAACGGGGCGGTGCTCAAATTGGGTAAGGCCAGTTACAAGACCGTTCTCGTGCCGCCCGCGGTGACGATCCGCCAGACTACTCTTGACCTTCTCGATGAGTTCGTCAAGGCTGGGGGCAAGGTTATTTTCGCGGGCAAGGTTCCGGCTTATGTCGACGCGCTCAAATCTGACAACGCGAAGACGCTTGCCGGCAAGTGCGTGAAAACCAAAGAGGGCGGGGCGGAGCTGATAAGCGCTGTCGAGGGCTGTAGGCGGGTTTCCGTATGCGACGGATCGGGCAAGGAGATCAATCCGACCCTTTACGGTCTGCGCGAAGACAAGGAGGCATATTATCTCTTCCTGATTAATACGGGTTCAGTGCACACGCGTCTCAAGAATCAGCCGGTCACCCGCGAGGTCAGGGTTGAACAGCGTACCTGCGAGTTCGATTCGGTTAAGGTCAGCTTGTTCGAGAAGACGGAAGGCAAACCGTTAGAGCTTGATCTTGATTCCGGCGATATCCTTGAGGTCGAGGCTGAGAGTGGCAGCAGGGGTTGGAGCGTAAAAACCTCTCTGCCGAAAATCGGCAGCCGCATGTTCATCTTCCCGAAGAAGAAAACTACAGGTAAGGCTACGGCAAAACCCCTTTGCGGAAAAACTGTAAAAACGACTGGCCTCGGGCGTTCAGGCTGGGATTATCGCCTCTCGGAAAGGAACAACCTTGTCCTCGACTGCCCGAAATACAGCATCGGCGGCGGGGCGCTTAAAAAGGAAAATGAAATATTGCAGGTAGACTTCGCCGTGCGCGAGGCCCTCGGCATCAAGCATCGTGGCGGGCATATGGTCCAGCCTTGGGCGCGTGACAAGAACAGAAAATTCTCCAGCGTGCCGGTTGTTCTTGAATATTCTTTCGGCGTGGATGAAATTCCTTCCGGTGGAATGCATGTCGCTCTTGAACGTCCCGACACCTTCAAAATATTCGTCAACGGTCGCCAGTTGAGCAACGACGCCGAGTGTGGTTGGTGGGTAGATAAATCCCTGCGCCTCATTCCCTTTGATTCGTCCCTACTCAAGAAGGGGGAGAATGCGCTCCGTCTTGAGTGTGAGTATGCGGAAAACCATCCGGGGCTGGAGATCGTTTACCTTCTCGGTGACTTCGGAACCAAGGTGTCTGGCCGGAATGTTTCGATATGCGGTTTGCCCGCGAAGATCAAGATCGGCGACTGGGTAAAGCAGGGACTCTCCTTCTATTCCGGCCACGTGAGTTATGTGAAAAAGGTGAAGGTGGCCAAGAGTAGCGGCGAGCGTGTGTTTGTCAGAGTGCCGTCCTATAACGGCGTGGGGGTCAAGGTCTACGTCGACGGGATAGATGCGGGCATTATTGGCTGGGAACCGAACGAACTGGAGATCACCGAACTTGTGACTGGCAGTGAGGTTGAGCTCGCGGTCCAGGTCATCGGCCACCGCCGCAATTCACACGGGCCGTTCCACCTTGAATGCGAAAAACCCGATTGGGTTGGCCCGGCTCAGTTCGGTTACGAAACCGCGGAATACAAGCTGGTTGAATGCGGTCTGATGAAAGAACCGGAGATCGTGGTGAAAAAATAAAACGGTTTGAATAATAAGCGCGTCTCGCTTGTCTTTAGGCAGGCGGGACGTTTTTTATTTGAGCATTGAAATGTCGAAGGCTTCGAGGCTTTCGAGAACCAGATCGGCGCGGCTGGTGTCCTGCATTATAGCGCCGGGGGCTTGCAGGGCGACGACCTTCATCCCCGCTTCTTTCGCCGAGATGATGCCTGCCCGCGAATCCTCGAATACTACGCAGTCCCGGGGGGGGTAGCCGAATTTATCCGCTGCCTTGAGATAAGGCTCAGGATGAGGTTTGCCGTGTTCGTAGTCTTCCCATCCGATATAAAATTTCGTCAGTTCGGTTATGCCCGCCTGTTTCAGGCAATCTGCGATGTCTTTCCTGCCCGAACCACTCACCACCGCGACCGGGTAAGCTGCGGCCAGTTTTCTGAATGCGCCGATCGAGCTGGCAATTGTAATGTCGGTCTCCGACTTCAGGCGTTTGAGCACGGGGTGCAGCGCCTCATCCATAATATCCATTTGCGGTATCAGATTGCCCCAGCCCTTTTTAAGGTCGACGTAGATATCGCTCCATGCGCGGCCGTAAACCAAACGCGCGGAATCCTCATAAGAGAATTCCGCGCCGTAACTTTTCATAACTTCTTCCGTCGCCATAACCCACAGGCGTTCGGTGTCAACAAGGGTGCCGTCGAGGTCGAATAAAAAAGCCTTCAAGAGTTATTCCTTGCCGTCAGTATTCAGTACGAGACATAGCCGTCCTTTACGGCTTCTCCGTTGACTGTGATGGTAAGGGATGAACCGGCGCGGTCAATGACAATATCGTATTTTTTGCCGCGCAGAACTCTTGTTGCCTTGATATTGTCCCAGCTTGAGGGGAGGCACGGCTTGACGTAGAAGCCGTTATATCCCGGCTGGATGCCAGCGAAGTATTCCAGCACTGCCCTGAACATCCACCCGGCGGTTCCGCTGATCCAGCCGCTGATGGAGGCTCCTGCACGGCCGTTGTCGGGGCCGAGGTACTGGTTGGTGAAGGCGTAGGGCTCGCAGCCGCTGACGAGAGAGGGGTGGTCGGGGTTGTCCGGCATGACCTTCAGAAAACTACGCAGAGCCTCATCGCCGCGCGAGGCGCAACAGTCGGCCATGATCTTGAAGGCGGTGCCGTGGCAGTAAGGGGTGCAGTTCTCGTACATTCCCGGCAGCAGCACGGTCACGCGCCCGACGTGCAGGTCTTCTTTCGTATAGACGGGGGTGAGGGTGAGGGAGCCGTGTTTCGATTCGAGGATGTTGTCTATGGCGGCAACGCATTTCTCGTAGCGATCACCCTTGGCGATGCCGGTCATGATCGCCCATGTCTGCGGGTTGAGATAAATCTTGCCTTCCTCGTTCTCTTCCGAGCCAACCTTGCGCCCGGCGTCGCTGTAGCCGGCGAGATACCACTTCCCGTCCCAGCCGTGGGTTTCGATCGCGTCGAGTATCTTCTGTGCCCGTTCTTCCATCTCGGTAACGAGGGCGTTGTCCTTGAGAATTTCGCCCGCGAGTTCTTTCATGCAATTCAATGAGTAGTAAAGCGCCATCGAGGTCCAGACGCTCTCGCCCTTGCCGCCGCGCCCCATCCAGTTGAGCGAATCGTTCCAGTCGCCTTCGTGGGCGAGGACGAGTCCGTGGGCGCCGAGGTCTTCAGATAGGTGGCGCACACCGCAGAGCATGTGGTCGAGAACCGTTCCTTCGCCTTCGTCGAGGTAAGGGGCTTTGCGTTCAAGAAAACCGTAGTCGCCAGTCTCTTTCAGGTAAGCGGCGACGGTGGGTGTGATCCACGTGGGGCCGTCGGAATAATGGTGCGGCTGCAATGGCATCCACCCGCGTATGCCGTGGCCGTCGGAATGCTGGTGGGAGATGGTCTCGATAATTTTCTCCGCTGTCAGCTTTGCATCGAAGGGGGTGATGCCCCACGCGTCCTGCAGGGTATCGCGGAAGCCGCGCGCGCCGTCGCGCCCGAACTCGGCGCAAAGCTTGATCTGCTGCTTTGCCCAGACGTTGACGAGTCGGTTGATCTGCTCGTTCGGGGTCTGTATGTTGACGCTCCCGAGAAGTTCGTCGCTCTTTTTCTCAAGATTTTCGAGGGCGGCCTTGCGGTAGGCGGGGGCGATTGTCTTTGCGATGAGGCGCGCCTTCTCCTCTTCCGTATCGAAGGAGCCGAGGATTACGCTAAGCTCGCGCGATTCACCGTCCTGCAGTTCGAAGTCGAGGTACATTGCCCCTGCAAGTTCCTCACACCACGATTCCTTGCAGCTCATGTCCTGGCTGAGGAGGGATGCTGGCGTTGAGGTTGTGCCGAAGGGGCCGAGGAAGTCACGGTTGCTTCCGCACCATTTCGTGAAGGATATGTCGCTTGCGAGAAATGCGTTATACCTTCCGTGTGGGCGTTCGTCAGAGGTGTTGTAACTTACAACCGCCTTGTTATCAAAATCAACCGTGCTGCGCAGATATGAGTAGGGGCTGCTGAAGGTCGCGTAACCGCCGATCATCCATTCGACGTAAGGGACGAGTGAAAGTTTCCTCGCCTTGCCCGAATTGTTGCTGATGCTGAAGCTCCAGATCTCGACCGGTTCGTCGGGGGCGAGCATGACTGTGCTCTCGGATTTTATTCCGTCCGCCTCGCAGGTGAATACGGAGTAGCCGAGGCCGACGCGGGTTGCCAGTTTTCCTTTAGGGTGCTTCTTGGGATACAGGCCGGTGTTCCAGAATTCGCCGCTCTCACGGTCCTGCAGATAAAAATATCTTCGTCCGTCGCGAATCATGCGTACCCGTCCCTCGGGGCAGTTGTAAAGCATGGTCTGGTTGTTGAAAACCCCTTCGCCAGTGCCGAACTGGTTTACGCCAGACACCATGACGTCATTCCACATGAAATTGATCTGGTAGCGCGGAGGTGCAAAAGGCTCGGTTATTACATATTCGCGGGCGTTCTCTGTAAAATGACCAAAATTGTCAGGCATGGGAAACTCCAATCGGTATAAATTGGTAACGTTACGGATTTATGGAAAATTAATATAGCCTAAATGCAGATCTTTGCAAGTATCTTTTCTGTGTGATTATGGGGTGGCGGGGGAGTAATTCTTGCCCTTTTTAATTCCGCTCCGCATGTTTGTGCTGAAAGTTTTCAGGCCTTGGCCAGCCGTTTTGTGCGGCTTATGGCTTTTTCCGTCTTATCGGCGATGGTTTTCCAACTGAAGGCGGTTTCGGCGGCTACGCGGCCGTTGCGGCCGATCCAGCGCAGAAGGTCGAAGTCGTCAAGCCCGTCGAGTATTTTCTCGGCGATGCTTTCCGGCGTCAGTTCCGCGAGAAATCCGGTATCGCGATCCTTGATGATCTCAAGGGTGGCGCCAACGCGCGTGGCTACCACCGGTTTTGAGGCAGCCCAGGCCGAGAGGGTGACGATTCCGAAGGGGTCTTGACGGGAGGTGGAGCAGACCAGATCGCAGGCGCGGTAGAGGTCGAGGGTATCCTTGCTCTTTTTGAATCCGGTGAAGCGTACATTGTCTTTGATGCCGTGGCGTTCGATTTCACGTTCCAGATGCTCGCGCAGGTCGCCGTCGCCGACAAATACGAAAACAGCCGTTGGGTGCTTCTCCCTTACGGACGGGATTGCTTCAAGCAGCAGGTCGGGGCCTTTTCTGTGGGTGAGGCTTCCGACAAAGAGAACGGTGGGTGCCATGGGGGCGATACCATTTTCCTCTTTTATTTTTCCCGGATCGAAGGGGGAGTAGTCGAAGCCC
>JAFGWW010000017.1 GCA_016936955.1 Planctomycetota bacterium
CCGCTGATGATGCGCTTGGTGCAGAGGGTCTCGGCCATGTCGAAAGCCTTGTTCATGTCGTCGCCCACAGGCATGGGAAGGTGGGCGCTCGGAACCTCGAGGCCGAGGCTGTCGAAGAGCTTCTTCGCGCTCTCCACGCCAGCGCCGTAATTTCCGGCGGGCTCAACCCCCGCGTAGCCCATCTCCGCGATAGCCTTGATGGTGCCTTCGAAATCCGCGGTGAGGTTGTCGCGGACGCTGTAAAGCTGGATGCCGATCGGCATTGTCATCATGTTCTCCTTGATAATAATCGTGCGTCAAAAAGGTTTTATTTGCCCGCCGCCCAGGCCATGCCACGGGCGGTCATCTCCAGAACTTCCGGATACTTCTCGAACTCTTCTGCAATATGCCCGAGGGCGGAGTAGAAGACCTTTCCCTTGCCCCAGGTCTTTGTCCACACCACCGGCATCTTGATCTTCTTCCCGTCCCAGTTGTAGACCGTATCGGCAAGAACCTTGATGCCGGGGTCGACGATCATGTAATACTGCTCCGAGTTGTATTTGAAACTCTTCTTCATGCCCTTGGTGATGGGGCTGGATACGTCAGTCAGCTTGACGGTGTAGTCGCCGACGTGGGGATGGCCCACAAACTGGCCGCCGGTCATCCATTGGTAGGTGAGGTTTTTGCGGAAGGCGTCGCCCATCCCGCCATGGACGCCCGCGATACCGGTCCCGGCGCGGACGGCGGCGTCAAGCCCCTCCCATTCTTCTTTCGCCATCTCGCCCATGGTCCACATCGGGACAACGAGGGAGATTTTCTTCATCAGTTTCTTGTCGGCCAGAGGGGCGAGGGTGTCGCTGAGTGTTACCTCGAATCCCTTGCCCTCAAGGGCGGAGGCGAGAATTGCCGCAGTCTCGCGCGGAGTATGGCCGTCCCATCCGCCCCACATCACCAGAGCTTTACCTGCCTTCTTCATGGAAAATCCCCTCCCTGCCAAGGCGCCTGAAATTTATGAAACCATCGATTTTCAAGTTTTAATCAACTTAGAACAATGTTGACCCTATTACAATGGAGAGTATAATCAAAGATATGGACAATTTTATCATTCACCTCAATCCCATCCCGCGCGCCTTCCCCCACTCCACACAGGTCGGAAGCATCGGTTATATTCCGTCCAAAACCCAGTGGTGCGACAATCCGTTCACCAGCTTCAATTACTCGTTTATCCTCAAGGGCACGGGGGAGTACAGGCTGGGGGGCAAGAGCTGGGAGGTCAAGGCGCCATGCGTGATAACCCAGTGGCCGGGTGTGCACGTGACCTATGGCCCCCACAAGATGTGGGAGGAGTTGTACCTCACCTACGACGAGCAGTACATGGCGGTCTTCGAGAAAGCGGGCATGGCTGACATGTCCAAGCCGGTCTGGTATATTAGCGACCCGGTTCATACGCGCCGCAAGCTTGCCGATCTGCGCGAGCACCTCGCCGATGTAAACGAACCCGGGCGGGTGGACGAGGTTGATCGCATCTGCGACGCCATGGTGCTTGAGAGCCTGATAAGCGAGGCGCGCCCCGGTCTGGATGAGAAGCAGCGGCTGGTCAACAGCATCCGCGCCCACGTGGAGGATAATTACCTCTCCCATATCGATTACGACGAGCTCGCCCTGGACTATAACCTCTCCCCCGCGAGTTTCCGTCGCCTCTGGGCTTCCTTTGTTGGGGTGCCGCCCGCGCGGTATGTCATGGGGCTGCGTATACGGCAGGCCTGCCGGATGCTGGTGGAGACGCAAAAGTCTATCGGCGAGATCGCGGATGAGCTTTCTTTCGACGACCCTCTTTATTTCTCCCGCAAGTTCAGGAAACTCGTAGGCGAAACCGCCACCGATTACCGCCGCAAACACCGGGCGCCTCTCTCGCTCGGCGAGGTGGTATGAGGCAGACGAGCTTGAGGCCGTGCACGCACTGTTTTTGTCATTCTGAACGCAGTGAAGAATCTTTCAGTTGGCGATTCGCAGGCATGAATTACTAAACTGGATCCTTCGCTTTGCTCAGGATGACAGCATTTCTGCATAACAAGATAAAATTATTCCGGCATGCCTATGGTGGCGAAGAGGGGCAGGTGGTCGCTGCCCATGCTTGAAGGTATTTCCAGAGCTTTTACTCGCATGCCTTTCGAGCAGAGAATATGGTCGAGCGGAAGTAGCGGAAGAAAAGACGGCCATGTCGGGAGCGGGCCGAATCCTTTTCGGCCATTCCTGAGCCCGCTCTTTTCGATAAACTCCGCATAGCACTCCGACCACATGCTTATGTTCAGGTCGCCCGCCACAATCAGGTTGCCCTTTTCGGCGGCCGCGCGCTGCGCGAGTTTTATCAGCTGTTCGTTACGGAATTCAAAATATTCAGCACTCACAGGCGGCAGGGTATGGGTGGCAATAAAGGCTGTACGCATCCCGTCTTTTTCGATCGAGCAGAGAATGCTCGGAACGCCGGTGCTGCCGATTGAAAAGATTTTCGGATCGATCAGGGGCAGGCGGCTGAAAAGGGCGATGCCGAAATTGTCATGCCTTGGTTTGGATATTCGGTACGGGTATTCACTTTTGATTTTCTCAAGGCTCTCCATCCACGCGTCGTTTACCTCAAGCAGAACCAGCACCTCCGGTTTTTTCTCAAGGATGAGATTGATAACGCCCTGCTTGTTTGTGTTGCGTGTGTAGACGTTTGATAGAAGAACGGTAAGCTCGGTCTTAGCTTCGGTTGTGCTGTCGCCGGGAAAATACCACGGCAGCACCGCCCATGCGTTTATCACCAGCGCCGTGCCCGCAACCACAATCCATATTTTCCTGTGGCTCCGGGCAAAAGCGCAGGACGGGACAAGAATAACTGCGGCAATGAGGTAAGCTATTCTGAAGTGGGAGGTCTGGTCGAGAATAAGAATATTGCGCCCGAAAAACCCACAGAGCGAGAGCGGCAGCAGCATGAGGGCAAAAAGCGGGGCCATATGTCCTATGCTTTTTGCAATCCATCCCGCCATGGTTCAGCCTTTTGTGCTTTGGGAATATGCATCTAGCTTTTCCCGCCAGTCGAGCATGAATGTATCCAGCGCCTTCTCCATATCGGGCGCCATTGGCGCTTCGATTGAGACTGTGTAGTCTCTGGTCGGATGGGGGATGGAGGTGCGCCAGGCGTGGAGGGCGTAGCGGTCGAGGTCGGAATTCTGCTTCGCGATTTTGTTCGCCTCACGCTTGCCGTAATTATCGTCCCCCACCAGCGGATAGCCGAAGGCGGAGGCGTGGACGCGGACCTGATGGGTGCGTCCCTGCTTGGGCTTGAAGAGGATCAGGCTGGCGGAGTTATCCATATCCAGCCCGCCCTTGGCGATGATCTCGTAAAATGTTTCCGCCGCCAAGCCGTCCTTGCCCTTGACGACCTGCACGGGGCAGCGCCCGCCCTTCCATTTCGAGAGGTTGCGGTTTATCGAACCCGACTGGTTGCGCGGGATGCCGAGACACAAGGCGAGATAGAGCTTATTTACCTCGCGCTCGCGGAAAATCTTCTCCAGTTTTTCGAGCACGTCGGCGCTCTTCCCGAAAAGCTGCACGCCCGTGGTGTCGCGGTCGAGACGATGGGCGGGTTGGAGGAAGTCATACCTAAGTCCGCGCCGCAAAGCGCTGGTGAGGCAACTCCCCTTCGTCCCCTTGACGACAGTCTCGTAGCCCGCAGGTTTGTTGACGGCGAGAATCGCATCGTCCTCGAATAATATGTCGGCCGGAATCTCCATGGAGTGGATTCAACATGAAGGAGAGGGGAAAGTCAAGGATATCTGTCGCGAGAGGCTGGAGTCCATGATAATGGATAAATATTATAATCAAAAAACTGCCACGTTCATCCTGAGCTTGTCGAAGGATAAATTACTCCGCGCCCGCCGTTTCCAGCATGCCTTTGGGAATAAAGTTATTCCACGAAGCGGGGCGGTTGATTCGGGCGTAGACAGCGTAGCGGGGCGACCATTCGGGTTTGAACGGTTTTTTGAGAAGTTTCATGTTCGCTTCGGCGGGGGTGCGGTTGGCCTTGCGCCCGTTGCAGCGGTGGCAGGCGAGAACGCAGTTCTCCCAGTCTGTGGGGCCTCCGCGGCTCAAGGGCGTAACGTGGTCGATGGTCATCCCGTCGGGAGCGTGCTGCTTGCCGCAGTACTGGCAGGTGTTGTCGTCGCGGCGGATAAGGTTGCGGCGGTTGAAGGCGATGCCCCGGGGAGGCACGCGGTCGTAGTCGCCAAGAACGATAATCTCGGGTGACTCCATCTCGAAGCGCGCGCTCATGAGGCGCGAACCGCTAAGAACCCCGCGTTCGATCCAGTCCATGATAGAGTGTGGCGTATAGGTTACGGGACAGACGAAGCTGGCGTGGCTCTTGCAGGCGAGGACAATGGCGTGTTTTACGCTGGTGACGTGCACCGGCGTCCAATGCCGATTAAGGACCAGAACTGGAAGATCAAGCGCTACTGACATAGCCTCCCTTCCCGAATTCTTACCATAATCCTCTTCCGCCTTGCGGACGCATGCCCCTGCCTTGAGCCAGCGTCCCCGACGGTGCGGGTTCAAAAGATTCTATTTATATTTATCGGCTATGTAAAGTTGCTTTTTTGCTGGAATGGCATGAAATTACGGTTAGAAATGTCCTCAGGAACCGAGGGGGCTGTGCTGCATGGGGGTGTAGCGGGCGCCTTTCTTCTTCAACTCGCTCATGAAAACCACCAGATTTTCC
>JAFGWW010000147.1 GCA_016936955.1 Planctomycetota bacterium
CAGTCAGGAGATTGAGGATGACCGTAAGAGCCACAGCACCTACCGCCGCGGCGGCCCACTTGAACTTCTCCTTCATGAACCTGGCGAAGCGCCGGTCCTGCGGGAGGAGGGTTGTATTGATCGAGGCAACGCCGATTCCCTGCAAGGCGAGGCCGGTTGCGGTGCCGAGAACCTGACGGTTGAGTTCGACCAGTTCTTTCTCGACCGCGAAGTTGACCTTGATCTCTTCGGGAACGGTGAGGGTGCGGGTAGGAAGGCCGGTATTGTCGGCGAGGAACTGGTCCACCCCGGCAAGGAGATAAGTGTTACCGGCGCAGACGATCTCCGCAATGTTAACGCCGCGGAAAAGGCTCTTGTAATAACCGACCGATCTCTGGACTTCGCCGCAGAGGCCGCGCAGGGTCGGTTCCATTACGCGGAATACCCTGTCGCCCTGCTTGCTGTCGCCTACCTGGAACTTGAGCTCCTCGGCCTTGTCGAAGGGGATGCTGAACTTGCTCATCAGCGCCTTGGTCAGGTCGGTGCCGCTCACGCCGATAGAGCGCAGCCAGAAGGAGCCTTCATTAATAACGATAAAGTCGGTGCCGCGCGCGCCGGTGTCGAGAACGAGGGCGGCGCCTTCCGGAGGCGTGTCGTATTCGATATAGTTGACGAGGCCGACCGGGCCAACCTGAAGCGCCTCGACATTAATCTTTGCTTCGTCAAGGGTGGCGAGCATGTTCTCCACGATGTCGCGCCTGCAACAGACAAGGGCGATACCGATCTCGCCGGTATCCTCGTCCTCGCGGAGGCGGTGGAAATCCCAGATCACCTCGTCGAGAGGATAGGGGATCAACTGCTTGGCCTCGTAGGAGACGATCTCGCCGAGCCTGCTGTCATTCACTGCGGGCAGTGAAAAATCTCTGAACAGCGTGGCGAATCCGGGCAGGGATACCACAACCGGCGTATTCCCGACCTTCTTCTGGCTGACAAACTCCTGCAAAGCATCGAAGACCCTGTCATCATAATTCTGGTCGTCGAGCTGGCAGTTGAGTTCCTGGAAATAGATGTCCGCGATCTCACAGGAGTCGCCCTTAAGGCGCCTGAGCTTCACCGCGTGAATGGCGGACTGTCCGATGTCAAGACCCCAAGCCTCACGTGCCGGCATAGAAAATCCCTCAATTTTTAACAATTAAACTACAAGACCAATCACCCCGAAATTTATACATATATTATCTGCACTCATTTGCATGTCAATCATAAACATATATTCCACAAGATGTTTATGGCAAAAAGTACATTAGTTTCATCGTAGCATGAATCTGCCCGCAAAAGCAGGAAACCCAACAACAAACACCAACGCACCCGTCGTGCGGGTACACGGCATTAATTCTTTTTTCGGCACATTAACCTGAAACACTGAACAGTATTTTTACCCGAACTTGACTTATGATCAGCATAAAGCCTATTTTGCTGTTGATTTAAATGGCTGGCAAAGTTATAAACTTTCCTGTCACGATGTATATTCCCGGTTAATTCCGTTTAAAATTCGGTTAATGCAAACGAATGGGGTTCTTATGGACAATTACAAGATCAACAATGGCGTACTGAGCGTTTTGAAAGACCTTCGTCAGGAATTCGACCTTTCCTTCGATCAGGCCTGCGGCGAACTACTCCAGCAGGAAACCGATAACCTGATCATCGACCTCGCGATGGTTTCCTATATCAGCAGCACCTATATCGGAATGATCGCAGCCACCTTCTTCCAGGCTCAGGCGAAGGGAAAAAATCTCCAGGTCAGGGCCCGGGCCAACGTGCTCCAGGTCCTGCGCGCCGCCGGCTTCGATGGCTTTATCAAGCTCGAGTCAATCTGAAGCACAAACCAAACCTTAAACCATCACCATAACCGACCCTTCACGCAGGGGTCGGTTATTCTTTTTGCACCCGCCATCCCCAACCTCACCCCCACTCATAGCTCCTGGCTAGGATAAATTAAAAAACTTTCCTGTCTTTTTCATGAACCATCAGGCAAGGCAAGACGTTTATAGCATGCAGTAAGCTGGAGGCTTGCATTTTGTATTGTGGCGAAGATTACACACAAGACTATACGCCGCAGTGATTTATAAATTTGGCTGCATTTTCAAATTTTGACAGTATCTTAGTCTGTCACGGCGATGAGGTCAGACCAATATTTACCCCTATGAGCTTTCTCACAACTTATCATGGCATAAAAAAATAGAGGATTAATTTTCTTTTCGGAAAAATTAGTTGCCGATATACTATGCGACATGTGCTTTTATAGCACACTGCTTGGGCAGGGCTACTTCAGGAGTATATTTTTATTGAGTTTTCGAAGAAGCCCGTGTTTTTCATGCACCCCTTCAGGGTCTTTTTTACATATATAAATATGCTAGAGTAAAGCCGGTCACATTTATAAATCTGCAGGATCTGGTGTAATTGCGCCAACGTAAGCACAAGGCGCATGCAATCACAAGGCAAAGGAGCGCAAATTCAATGCCAACTTCAACTTTCGCAAGACCTGATTCCGAACGTTCAATCAAGCCACTTTTTGATGAAGAGGTTCCTTCCGAGTTGACGAATCCCACATCTTCTGTAGAATCTGAGGCCGAGACGGGAGGTCCAATTCCGGACCTGCAAGGAAGGAAGCGAATGCCAAAACTAAAATCAATCAGCGGGGATCAGGTGGGCAAGGAATACCCCATCGGAGCCAAGCCCCTTATTGTGGGCAGGCGTCCCGGTAATGCCATAGTTGTCGATCACAACAAGGTCAGCCGCTCCCACGCAGAGATCGGGATCTCCGGCAACTCATCTTATGTAAAAGACCTTCAGAGCAGCAACGGCACCTTCCTGAACGGGATCAAGATTCCCGCGAACGAGCCGCGCGTCCTCCAGCCCGGCGACGAGATAAGATTCGGCGACACCATCCTGCGCTATTTCGATTCGGACACAACCCTTCCGCAGGTGACGATTCCGGGCCACGAGATTATCGACATCATCGCCGAGGGCGGTATGGGAACCATATACCGGGCCAAGCAGACCTCCATGGATCGCGATGTTGCCATAAAGATCCTCCATCCCGAGTACGCCAAGCGTCAGGAGTTTGTGAACCGCTTCATTCAGGAAGCAAGGTCGGCAGGCAAACTCAACCACCCGAACATCATCCAGGTCCATACCGTAGGCAAGGCCGACGGTGATATCTATTACTTCACCATGGAACTCGTACGCGGGCAGAACCTGACCCAGCGCCTTGGCAACAAGGACGACCTGACCCTGGACAAGATCCTTGATGCGGGCATGAAAGTCGCCGACGCGCTCGAGTACGCCCACGCCATGGACATCATCCACCGCGACATCAAGCCGGATAACATTGTCATCTCCGACGCAGGCGAGGTGAAACTGGCCGATCTCGGCATCGCCAAGACCCGCGAGATAACCGAAGACAACGCCAAAAAGCGCGTACTCGGCACGCCGCACTACATGAGCCCAGAACAGGCGACCGGCAAAACCGTCGACGCGCGGAGCGACCTCTACTCTCTCGGCGCCACCCTTTACCATGTTATCGCCGGAACCCCGCTCTTCGACTCGCCAAAGAGTTCGGAAATCATGGCCATGCAGGTTCGCAAGCTTCCCAAGAAACTCAAGGAGCTCGCGCCCGAAACCCCGGACGTGGCCTGCGAGATTATCGAAAAGCTTCTCGATAAAGACCCGGCCAAGCGTTACCAAACCGCCGCCGAGGTCAGCAACGCCCTCGAGGAAGCGATCAAGACCATCAGGAAGGCTACTAAGTCGAAAGAGCCTGCCTCCCTCAAAAAGACCAAGCCCCGCGCGCCGGCCACAACAGCCGCCCGCAAGCCGACCGTAGAAACCGGCAAGAGCATCAGCTCTACCGCACGGGCGAACATGAACCAGATCGTCATCACCGGTTTTGTGGCGCTGGCGATTATCATCGCTGCGGTAATCATGCTCTCCCCGGGGTCTGGCATGCCAGAAACCGGTGGGACGGGAGCAACCTCCACCTCCAATCCGGCAGGCCCGACCTACACGGCTTCCCAGGTGCGCGGCTTTGCCGAAAACCTCTCCCCAGCCGAAGCCAGAGACAAGCTAGAGGCGGTTATCGAAAACACGCGCAACCCGGAGATCTCCCGCATCGCGGCCGAGACGCTCCACGAAGTAAACCAGAAGATCAAGGAAGAGCGCGAAAAGACCGAACTCGAAACGGCGAGAAAGGAAGCGTGGGACGATTACGAACTCACCAAGCGGGTTTCGCCCGACGCCTACAGTTCCCTCAAGAATAAGCTCTCCGCCATCCAGACCACATACCCCACTCTGGCCGAACGCGCCGCAGGCGAGCTTGCCTCAATCGAGAAAGCCGAGTCCGCCGCTTTCGATACGCTCAAACGCTCGGTCGATTCGTCGCTCAACACAAACAATCTTGACGCCGCCCTTGAAGAGATATCAAACTTTCAGGCAAAGTATCCCGCCCATCCGCGCAACGGCGAACTCGGAACCCTGCGCACCTCCGTCTCCACCGCCGGGCAGAAGGAGATTGCCGCTGTAAAGACAGACGTGGATAAATTCATCGCCGACAAGCAATACGGCAGCGCCATCTCCAGAATCGGCGAATTCAGGAAGCGGATCAAATACTCCGGCGGCGCGGGCGAGCTTGCCACAATGGAGCGGAGCATCAACAGTGAAGCAACCAAGGTTTTCAACACCACCCGCCAGGAGGTTGTGGCCAAGCTCAAGGAATACGACTTCCCCGAAGCCACCAACGCCCTTCAGCGCAGCAAGATAACCCTGCTCGGCACCAAGTCCGCCGATTCGGCAGACGAACTGGAGAAAACCATCAACGGCCTCGCCCGGCTCCACGCCGCCGCAATCAACAGCATCAACTCCAGCAAGCCATGGAAGGTGCCCGAAGAATTCGGCATCAAAAACCTCACGGGCAAGAGCATTGCAAAAGCCAGCCGCACCGACATCACCGTCCAGGTAGGCTACGCCAGCACCAAGGTCAAATGGACCGACCTCTCCAAGGACGACGTGGTCAAGATCTACAAGCGCTACATCCCGGCCACCGACACCACCTCGCTCAGCTTTGTCCAGAAATACATGAGCACTTTCTGATTCCGGGAATATCACAAAACACAGAAGCCATAAAAAAAGCCTCCGCACTTGCGGGGGCTTTTCTTCTTGATCGATTAGAATTTAAAGCGTTCCGCCTCAACCCTCACTTTCAAAGACAACCTGTGCAATGGCGATGTTATCGGTGTGTGAGAGTGACAGGTGGGCCGTGCTAACGCCAAGCTTCTGCGCCAGCTCCGCCGCCTTACCGTGAAAAACCAGCCTCGGCGCGCCGTCGCCCTCACGGACGACCTCGATAGTGCGGAAGCCGATGCCTTCGCTCCAGCCGGTTCCGAAAGCCTTCATAGCCGCCTCCTTGGCCGCGAAGCGCGCGGCGAGGGACTGGTCGCTGTTTTTCTTGCGCTCCATGCAGTAAGCGACTTCGCCTTCAGTATAGATGCGTTCAAAAAAACGCTCGCCCTGACGCTCACGCATCTCGGCTATTCTGGCAATGTCAACAATATCAACGCCGGTTCCGATTATCATATTCACGCCTGTTCCAAAGAGCTTTGCGCAGAGAGAAAACCGTCTGCGCCACGCTCCCTGATCTGGATGATGTTTATGAAAGGATCGCTATCCTCGGGGAAAAGCCCAGTGTAATCATGACAGGGAAAATCAACGCAGTCAGCGCAGGAGGAGAAACCTTTCCCGTCTACGCACCGCCTCACGGCGCAGGCCGGGTTGGCGGCCCAGACTTCGTGTATCCCGCCCCAGCAGCCCTCGCAGCCAGCCTCTTCCGGAGAAAGCTTTATCCCGAGCTGCTCGCTTATATCAGAGGCGACTTTTTTCTTCCGTTCAAGGTCGTCGCTCTTCCTGACCAGATAATCGTTGCAGCCGCCGCAGTAATTTCCGCAGGGGGCGATACGCGGGTCGCCTTGCTTTTCGTTTCCCAAAACTACCCTTCCAGAAATTCCCGGATATGCTCTTCCTTGATCGCGCCCTTGACGTTCATGTCGTTGGCCACGTCCTCAAGGTTTACGCCAAGCTCCTTGGCCAGACGCCGCGCGGCGGGGGTGGCGCGCACGCCGGTGCTCTTGCGGTCGGGGGCGGCCATAAGGGCGTCTGGGTTGCGCAGGTCGATCTCTACCGTCGGGGCGTCGAGGTGCTCGCCCATCTTCCTCTCGTTGGACTCGCGGGCCCGGGTCACTTCATCCTCACTCGCGTCGAGTACGCAGAGGATCGAGCCTACCGGCATGACGCTCTTGGGCGGCGCGAGGACGGCGGTGACCACCCCCTCCTCCTCCGACTCCAGAGTGAAATCCGCCTTCTCCGTAATCAGCTCAACCAGATCCTGCCCCTTGCGGACAGGCTGTCCCACCACAACAAGCCATGCGCCGACCGTTGCTTCGTTCACATTCTCCGCCAGGCTTGGAACGCGGATCGCTTTCATAATCTTGCACTCCGAACAAAAGACCAACTGCCTCTTTCTTGAGGATATCCGCTTCCCCTCCCATGTCAAGCCGTCATGTGCGGCATAAATGTCATCGGCCAATCTGGCTCCTCCGCCACAGATTGACGATCGGGGGGGCAACTATTTATTTGACAAATCCAGGATTGGGGACAAAACTTAAATAGCAGAATAACCTTGTGGGGCAGTATATTATTAAATCCGGGCGTCTTTGGTGAAACACCAGGATGGAAGCCATGCCGTTACCTACCGAAGTTTTTGTGATGGTCGTCTTCTGGATAGGGTTCCCCCTCTTCTGTGGGGTTATCTATTCCAGCGGGTTATACGGTAAAAATTATTTTACCATGGCCTACGTGTTCCTGCTCCTGTCAAATACTTTCACCGTAGTGGAGGAATTCTGGTTTAGCGATTTTTTCAACCTGCTCGAACACTGCAGCATCATGGGAAGCTCCGTCTGCATGCTTGTGGCAATCCTGCAACTCACCACCGGCGAAAAGCGTATCCTTGATGAGGAAAAGCTCAACGGCCGCACCGGAAAGGAGGACGCATGAATACAGCTGTCGTCCTCTGTAACTTTATTGCCTGTATTATTTTCATCGCCTGCAGCTACATTCTCCTGTCCAGACGCAAAGCGGCACACCTCACCCCTTCCGAGTTTCTCCCGCTGCTACTATCCGTAGTATTTTACGCCTTTGTGGCCTTCTCCAATGTTCTGGAGCATATGGAATACACCGCTTTTTTCGATCCCGCCGAGGACATTGCGGAGGTTCTTTTCACGCTGGTATTCCTCTTCTTCGTCAATAACTGGCGCAAGCAGAGGACCTTCGAGGAGGTGGAGGAGCAGCGCACATGGTTCCGCGCCACCCTCGAGTCGATCGCGGACGGGGTTATCACGACCGACCACACCGGCAAGATACGCACGATGAACAAAGCAATGCAGGAGATGACCGGCGTCGACCGGAACGAAGCCATCGGCGCCAGCCCCGAGGAGGTACTCTCCTTCATCAACAAGGAAAACGGTCTGCCGGTTAATTACAACCCGTTCTTCAGAATCCTCCATAACGCCAACGCATCTGGATCCACCGGCCGCTATCTGCTCAAGAGCCGGGCCGGAAAGCAGATCCCCATGAGCGACCGCACCGCCACCATCAATGAC
>JAFGWW010000148.1 GCA_016936955.1 Planctomycetota bacterium
ACTCGAAGGTGAGAGGCGTGATGAAACGCTGCGCCTCTTCGGTCATGATCACGTCCACGTCCGCCCCCGCCTGCACGAGTTTGCTCGCGAGGTCAGCGGCCTTGTAGGCGGCGATGCCGCCAGTGACGCAGAGGAGTATGCTCTTGCCTTCGAAGCGCTGCGACATTTACTCTCCAGCCGGTCAGTCCGACTTTTTCGTATCTGATTTGGTTGAGGGCTTGCTCGACGACGAATCGGAGGAGCTTGAGGTGTTTGAAGAGCTGGACGAACTCGATGAACTTGAGCTCGAAGACGAGGACGAGCTTCCCGAATCCTTGCGCTTGTAGTCGGTCTCGTAAAAACCGCTGCCCTTGAAGATAATCCCCGCGCCGGTTCCGATCAGGCGCTGGAGTTTGAGCTTCTTGCACTCCGGGCATTTACGCAGCGCCCCGTCCGTCATGGACTGGAACTCTTCAAAAGTATGACCGCACGCACCGCACTCGTATTCGTAAGTAGGCATTTTATATCTCCGTCGCAAAAGCTTGAGCCTATTCAAAAATTCTACCACAAATAATCAGGAATCAAGCTTGGAGCCGAATTTAATTCGCCGCCGCCGAAACAATCACCTTCGCCGGCACCAGCACGAAATCGTCCAGCACATAACCCGGCTGGAAAACCTCCATCACCGTATTCGGCTCGTGGGCCGGGCTCGGAACCGCCGCCATCGCTTCGTGCTCACGCGGATCGAAAGGCTTGCCCACGGCGTCGATCTCCTTGATCCCGGTCTTCTCGATCACCTTCCAGATATTGTCGCGGGTCAGCTTAACCCCCGTATGCAGGGTTTCGTAATCGTGTTTCTTCTCCCCCTCCTCTATGACGCGCTTGAGGTCGGCCATAGCGGGGATCAGGTCTTTTATGATCTCGGCGAGGATCTCGCGCTTGCGTACCGCCGCCTCTTTCTGAACGCGACGGCGATAATTCTCAAGGTCGGCCTGGGCGAGCTTGGCGATATTCAGATACTCGTCGCGCTTGCTCTCCGCTTCACGCAGAAGCCCGGCCGGAACCATCTCGCCATCTGCGGCAAGGGCCTCCGCCGGGGTCTCGGCCTGCGCGCTTTCGGCGCTCCTGGATGCGTTTGCATACGCGGCGGCGGCAGCGGCTTTCTGCTTGTCCACCGGAGCCTGCCCTTCCCCGCCCTCGAATTTTATCTCTTCCTGCGAACCCTTCACCTGCGGTTTCTCCTCAGCTTTTGACCCGGAACTGGTTTTGTTTTTCTTGCGCTTGGACACTGTAGTCGGTGCTCCTGATTACTCTTCGGTAAAATATTTCTTTAGCGAATCGAGAAAGCCTTTGCGCTCGGGCGAGACGTGTTTCTCGTCCAGAGCCGCCAGCTCGCGAAAAAGTTCCTCCTGCCGCTTGGTGAGTTTTTTCGGCGTCTCAAGGGTCACCTGCACAATCTGGTCGCCCTCGCCGTAGCCGTTAAGATGGGGGAAGCCCTGCCCGCGCAGGCGGAAGATCTGCCCGCTCTGGGTCCCGGCCGGAATCTTCACCCGCGCCTTGCCGCGAAGAGTCGGCACTTCAACATCAGTGCCGAGGGCGGCCTGTGCAAAAGTCACCGGCACCTCGCAGACCACATCGTCGCCGTGGCGCTGGAAGAATTCGTGCTCCTCAACAAAGATGTAGCAATACAGATCGCCGCGCGGCCCGCCGCTGGGGCCGGGCTCGCCCTCGTCGGCGATGCGCAGGCGCGTTCCGTCCTCCACGCCAGCCGGAATATTAACCTTGATGCGGACGGTTTTCTCCTTGCGCCCGCTGCCGCTGCAGTCGGTGCATGGCTTATCGATAATCGTTCCCGCGCCGTGGCATCCCGGGCAGGTGGTAGCAACCGAGAAGAATCCCTGATTGCGGTAAACCTGTCCGCGCCCGCCGCAGGTGGGGCAGCTTTTGGGCTGCGAGCCCTTGGCCGCGCCGGTGCCTTTGCATGAATTACAGATCTCGTTGCGCCGTAGTTCGATCGTCTTCTGACAGCCGAAGGCCGCCTCTTCAAAAGAGATATTCACGCGGCACTTGAGGCTCGCGCCCGAGCGCATGCCCCGCCCGCCGAATCCGCCGCCACCTCCCATGCCGCCGAAGATGCCGTCGAAAATCGAGCCACCTCCGCCCCCGCCGCCGAAGATGTCGGAGAAGTGGGAGAAGATATCCTCGAAGTTGCTGAACTGCTGACCCGAGCCGCTTACCCCCTCGGGACCGAAGCGGTCATAGCGGGCGCGCTTCTCGTCGTCGCGCAGGACCTCGTAGGCTTCCGCAGCCTCCTTGAATTTCTCCTCCGCCGCCTTGTCGCCCGGATTGCGGTCCGGGTGATACTTCATGGCCAGCTTGCGGTAGGCCTTCTTGATATCGTCCTGCGAAGCGTCCTTGCTGACGCCGAGAACCTCGTAGTAGTCGCGTTTAGCCATATCTCTCTCGCTGAAAAATTTCCGGACGGTCCGCGCCTAAGCGTTTTCCGCCTCTTTCATTTTCACCCCGGCATTGGCCAAAGTGCTTTTCCATTTCTCAATATCGGCGACGAAAAAACCGATCCGGTTCCCGTCGCTGGCATTGAAGATCAGGTGCGGATAGCCGTTCCTGTAACACTTGAGGAACCACTTGTCTGTCTCGATGCAGGCCACGTCGGAAAGGGGCAGGTCGATCCGGTTGCCGTTCATCATGATAAAGCCGAGCGCGTCGGGCAGGAGCCACATCACCCCGTTGCGCTTCACCCGGCCGTAACCTCTCTCCGCCCCCCTGAACCACGCCGCCTCGGGGGCGATGAGCGCATCCTTGCCGGAAGCGGCAAGCTCGCCCTTCGCCTGTTCGATTATCTCCACCCGACGCTTATGGGCCCAGCGCCCGCACCCGCCGCCCAGAGGCCGACAGGAGCATCTCCACCCGACGCTTATGGGCCCAGCGCGAAGCAAGCGTGAGGATTACCAGAAGCGGGACAATAATGACAGCCACCAGCAGAATTACTTCAAGAGGCGTCATCTTCTTCCCTCCAGACGGAACGGCACAGCACCTCTCCGCCTCGTCAATGTCATCCTGAGCAAAGCGAAGGATCTCGCTGGATAGCGAATACCTGGATTCTTCACTGCGTTCAGAATGACAAGGTTAGCTCTTTCACGTTCGTGCTGAGCCTGCCGAAGCATGAACATGAAACTGCGCTCGCATGTCGACAAGTCAAGCCTTCTCATGCCCACCCTTCGACAAGCTCAGGATGAGCGGGAAAGCTTTATTTTTCAATCACCATCCCACGCAAAATCAGGGATGCCATTCAATCTTGAAAACAGGGATACGGAAATCTGAAACATCTCGAATGAACAAGTTCTCTCATTCCGCATTCGCGATTTCTTATCCCCTATTCCTTATTGAAAATGCCTTCAAGAATTACGCCCCGACATACGGATTGTCCGCACATCGGGGCGATTCGTTTTGACTCTTTTCCAGCTTACGCTGTCTTTAGCAAACCGCGCCGATGCTGGCGTTCTCTTCCTTCTCTTCCGGCAGGTCGGTGATCATGGTCTCCACCGTCAGAAGCAGGGTCGCGATCGAAGCCGCGTTCTGCAGGGCGGAGCGGGTGACCTTCTTCGGATCGAGAACCCCGTCCTTGATCAGGTCGGTGTACTCGCCGGTGAGGGCGTTGTAACCGTTGCTGCCCTTGAGCTCCTCAACCTCGGCCGCGATAACCGAGCCGTCGAGGCCGCAGTTCTCGGCGATGGTCATGATCGGGGCGCGCAGCGCCTTGAGCACGATCTCAACGCCGATCTTCTCGTCGCCCTTGGCCTTGGCGCGAACCTTGTCGACCGCCGGGGTGCAGCGCAGAAGGGCAACGCCGCCGCCGGGGACAATACCTTCCTCGGCCGCAGCGCGCGCGGCGTGGAGCGAGTCCTCGACGCGGGCCTTCTTCTCTTTCATCTCTTCCTCGGTAGCCGCGCCGACGTTGATGATGGCAACACCGCCGCTTAGCTTCGCAAGGCGCTCGGAGAGCTTCTCGCGGTCGTAGTCGGAGGTGGTGGCGTCGATGCGGTTGCGGATCTGGTCGATGCGGGCCTTGACCTCGGAGGTCTTGCCGGCGCCGTTGACGATGGTGGTGTTATCCTTGTCCACGGTCACGGTCTTGGCCTGGCCGAGCTGGTCGAGCTCAAGGCTCTCAAGCTTGATACCGAGATCGTCGGTGACGGAGACGCCGCCCGTAAGGATAGCGATATCCTCGAGCATGGCCTTGCGGCGTTCGCCGAAGCCGGGGGCCTTGACCGCGCAGACGTTGAGGGTACCGCGCAGGCGGTTGACCACCAGCGCCGCGAGGGCCTCGTTGTCCACATCCTCGGCGATGATGAGGAAGGGCTTGCCGGAGGTGGCAACCTTCTCGAGAACCGGGAGGAACTCGCGGAGGTTGGAGATCTTCTTCTCGTGAATGAGGATGTAGCAGTCCTCAAGCACACAGGTCATGTTGTCGGTGTTGTTGATGAAGTAGGGGCTGAGGTAACCCTTGTCGAACTGCATGCCCTCGACGAGGTCCATGGTGGTTTCCATGGTCTTGGCTTCCTCAACCTGGATCACGCCGTCGGTGCCGACCTTGTCCATCGCCTCGGAGATGATCTTGCCGATCTCCGCGTCGTTGTTGGCCGAGATAGAGGCGACCGACGCGATGTCGGCGGCTTTCCGGCAGGGCTTGGCCATGGCGTCGAGCTCCTCAACCGCCGCCGCTACCGCAAGCTCCACGCCGCGGCGCACAGCCATGGGGTCGGCCCCGGCCGTGATATTCTTGAGGCCCACCGAGTAGATCGACTCGGCCAGAACCGAGGCGGTGGTGGTGCCGTCGCCGGAGATGTCGCTGGTCTTGCTGGCCACCTCCTTGATCATCTGGGCGCCCATATTCTCGAACTTGTCCTCGAGGGTAATCTCCTTGGCGACGGTTACGCCGTCCTTGGTGATACCGGGACCGCCGAATCCCTTTTCAAAAACCACATTGTGGCCGGTGGGGCCCATGGTGGACTTTACGGCCTTTGCGAGCTTCTGCACGCCGGAGAGGATCCTCTGCCTGGCGTCGTCGCTGAACATCAATTGCTTACCTGCCATGATATATTACTCCTTGCACAATGGCATTATCAAACAAAACGGAAGTCTGCTCCAGCCTTACAGCTTGGCGAGAATATCGTTCTCGCGCATGATCAGGAATTCCTCACCCTCAACCTTGACCTCGGTTCCGGAATACTTGCCGAAGAGGACGATGTCGCCCTTCTTGACGTCAGGGGTCGCACGGGTGCCGCTGTCGAGGAGTTTGCCCGCGCCCACGGCGATAACCTCGCCGCGCTGGGGCTTCTCCTTGGCCGCGTCGGGAAGGATGATGCCGCCGCTGGTCTTCTCCTCAGCTTCGAGGCGCTTTACAACAACCCTGTCGTCGAGGGGACGGAGGGATACGGTGCTGGACTTCTTGGCCATCT
>JAFGWW010000149.1 GCA_016936955.1 Planctomycetota bacterium
GCAGGCACATTGCCTTCCGCCGTCGCCAGGGTCTGGCGAAGGCCGCGCAGCTCGGCAAGAAGCTTGTCCGGATCGGCGGGGCGATCGTCGACATCTTTTGATAGCATCCGCTGCACCATCCGGTCAACAGATAAGGGGATGCGCTTGTTGAATTCGCTCGGAGGCGGCGGGGGCTCATAAACGTGCATGTAAAGCACGGCAGAAGCCTGGTCGGCAATGAAAGGAACGCGCCCGGCAAGGAGCTCGTAAAATACGATTCCAAGGCTGTAGATATCGCTGCGCACATCAAGGGCTTTGCCCTGCCCTTGCTCTGGCGACATATAGTTTGCTGTGCCGACAATGGTTCCGGCTTCGGTAACGTCAAGCTCAGAACTCACCGTCTTGGCAAGGCCGAAGTCAGTGACCTTTACCAGCCCCCGCTCGGTAAGCATTATGTTCGCGGGCTTGAGGTCGCGGTGAATAATACCAGCTTCATAGGCACACGAAAGCGCCTCGGCCACCTGCATTACAACGTCCAGGGTCTCTTCTATCGTGAACTTTTTTCCCTCGCCCATGTGTTCGGCAAGGTCTTTGCCGCGAACATACTCCATGGCGAAATAATGAATGCCTTCCTGCTCGCCGATAGAATAAATCTGGATTACGTTCGGATGTACGATCGAGGCAGCGCTGCGGGCTTCGCGCTTGAAACGGGCGATGAATTTTTCGTTCTGGCAAAGCCTCTCGGTGAGAACTTTGATGGCGACGTCGCGGTCGAGTGACTCCTGATAGCCGAGGTAGACGGCACCCATGCCGCCCTCCCCAAGCTGTTTCTTTATCCTGAACTCGCCGAGTTTTTCAATCATAATTGCTGTCCGTGAAAGCTCCTGGCTATAAAGAGCATTAATCCAGAATCACGCTCTCCACCTCGATCATGCCGCTGGCCGTAAGCAGGCCCATATAGCGGCGCGGGATGCGCGCCCTGAAAAAATCGGTTCCCGTCACCTTTACGCCGTCAAGATTACAACCGCTCAGAATCGCCCCGGCAAGGTTGGCGCCGGAGAGATTGGCGTTTTCAAAATTTGATCCCGTCAGGTCGGCACAGCACAGGTCAAAACCTGAAAGGTTACTGAGCGAGAGATCAAGCCCCTGCAACACCGGGCCATCGCCAAGATCATTGGCCCAGCGGTTCCAGCCAGTCGGATCGCCGTTTGCAATGCAATCCAGAAAACGCCTGTGGGCGGGAACAACCATTTTGCGCATATCGTTGGCCGAAACGTTTATCTCATATGCACCGCTTATCCGGACTGCGCTTATTACGCTGCCCTGAACAATGTGCATGGTCTCGCCCAGAGAATCCTTGCCCGCAAGAATCTTGACCTCAATCGGCATGTTGCGCCCCACGTCAGCGCGACTGCGCATTTTCAACACGCCGTCTTTCAGCTCGTAGATTTCGGCGGGGTTTGCCGCACGCTGGGCTACACCGCTGAATGTGCTTGAAAGCACCCTGAAGGTGGCCTTTTTGGGTGGCTCCCCCTCGCTGACAGAAAAGGTTGCCTGCTCGGTCTCTTCAATAGCCGATTCAAGATTTGCAATAAGATCATCAAGCTTGCTTATATAATCCGGCATTGCCACAATCCCGCAGCTATACATAAACCGTTAAAGGTTATACTCTTATAAACATCCCAGCCAGAAAGCAACCCGGAATGCCTACTGCCATTTCTTTTATTATCATGTCACGCCGAAGCAGTGTCAAACAGAATATGGCTGTAATGAATCAGTTTCAGTTAAATGCCAATCAAATAATATGAAGCGCATAAAAAATGAGGAAGGCTCATATAGCCTTCCTCAACAGCCCCAGAACAATTTAATTTAACCCTACTATCTACACGCTCCCCCACGTATGGCAATTAGCTCTTTCATGACATTCGCAAGCATGCCAGAGTATCCACTGGTGCCGAAAGCGTCGTGGAGTTGGCGGTAAAGGGGGTAGAGGCGGGCGTAAGTTTTTACGTTTGCCTTGATCGGTTTGTATACCTTGGGCTTTAGGCGCACCATCTTCTGCTGCGCCTCTTCCACGTTGCGGTAAACACCGCCAACAATGGAGCCGAAGATTGCTCCGCCAAGGGCGCAGGTCTGGCTGGATCCCGCAATTTTCATGGGCCGGTTCAGGATGTCAGCGTAAATCTGCATTACTAGCGGGCTTTTCTCGGCAATGCCACCGCAATTAATCACCTCTCTGACTTTTACGCCATGCTCTTCGATGCGCCGAATGATAGTCAGCGCGCCAAAAGCGGTTGCCTCGACGAGGGCGCGATAAATCTCGGGAGCTGTAGTATGGAGGGTCATACCGACAAGTAGGCCGGTCAACAGCGGATCCATAAGTATATTACGGTTGCCGTTATTCCAGTCCAGAGCGAGGAGCCCGCTCTGTCCCGGCTTAAGCTTGAGAGCCGCGGCATTGAGATTGGCGTGCGGGTTTCCCTTTGAGAAACCTGATGGGCACAGATAGTCAACATACCACTTAAAGATATCCCCGACTGCAGATTGCCCCGCCTCGATACCGACCATCCCGGGCACGACCGATCCGGGAACAATACCGCAGACACCGGGGATATCCTCAAGCTTCTCTTTATTGGGAACTACCATAAGGTCGCAGGTTGATGTTCCGAGTATCTTAACCAGCGTGCCTGGTTTTACCCCGCTGCCGACAGCACCGTAGTGGGCGTCAAGGGCGCCTACGGCAACCGGAATACCGGCGGGCAACCCCACCTTTTTCGCTATATCTGCAACAAGATTACCAGCAATTTCATCGGAAGCATAAGCGGTCGAATATAGCCTGTCGCGAAGGTCAGCGAGGGCGGGTGAAAGCTTTCTGAGAAACGCTTTACCCGGTAAGCCGCCCCACCCCTCATGGAACATAGCCTTATGACCAGCGGCGCAGATGCTGCGTTTCATGCTAAGTGGGTCGCTGTTGCCGGTGATATACCCCGTGACGAAATCACAGCACTCAACCCACGACCACGCGGCTTTGAAAACTGCCGGGGCGGTTTTCTGGCAATGCCATATCTTGCTCCAGAACCACTCGGAAGAATAAGCCATCCCGCATTTCGAAAGGTACGGAACCTTGGCTTTACGGGCGACCTTGGTTATGCGTGACGCTTCCGCATGAGCGGTATGGTCTTTCCATAACCATGCCTTCGCAGCCATGTCTTTTTTGAATTTCGGGAGCATTGCAAGAGCAACGCCTTCACGGTTTACCGGGATCGGGGTCGAGCCAGTAGTATCGACACCCATTCCGACAACACGCTCTGGGCTGAAACCGCGGATTTTCTTTCCCGCAGCGACAACACTTTTGACCGTAAAGAAGAAGCCCGCAATATAATCTGCCGGCTCCTGACGAGCAACGTTCGGATCTTTGGGATCAAGCAGTATCCCGTCCTTGCCGGAGGGATAAGGAAATACGCTGGCAGCCAACTCGCGTCCATTCGACGCGTCAACCAGCACCGCCCGACAACTGTTTGTGCCATAGTCAACGCCGATTGAGAATCTTGGGCTTTCCATATGCAGCTCCATTTAAAATCGCTTATTGTGTAACTACACGGCTTAAGCTGAATTATGCTCCGAAGTTTCCTCAAAGCAAGTATTTTGTCCTTTTTTTCTTATGTTTGCATAACGGCTAGACAGCAGAACCTTAAGGCAGGCCTGAAAGATATAGGCAGGATAAATGGGAAACGAATAAAAGATACGGTCTTATAATACCAGTTGCTCTAGATCTTTTTACCAAGAACCCGCGCAATAGCATCTGACAGTTGGGCCTGCACGAAAGGCTTACCCACAAACTCCATCACCCCGTCATCAAGTATGCTCTGCGCTTCGCCATTGATGCTGTATCCGGAGGAAAGGATGGCTCTGATATCCGGGTTAATTTCCCGCATGGCAATAAATGTGTCCCGACCCGACATTACAGGCATTACCATATCGAGAATAACAAGGTCAATATGCCGCCATGAGCGTGCGTAGTATTTAACGGCTTCTTTTCCATCCCTTGCAGTGACCACCTTATAGCCGAGATCACGGAGCATTTCACTCCCCAACTCTCTCACGACCTCTTCGTCATCCACAATCAGAATACGCGCCGTTCCCCTGACAATCGACGCCTCGTGCCTGTCGGCCTTTCCGCCATCGTGATCAGACAGGGGGAGGAAGACATGGAACGTGGTCCCGTGCCCCTCCTCGCTGTAAACAGTGATCGCGCCGTGATGGCTCCGGACTGTTCCATAGACACTGGCAAGCCCCATACCAGTGCCCTCACCCAACCCTTTGGTCGTATAGAAGGGTTCGAACATGTGCTTTTTGACATCCTCAGATATTCCGCAACCTGAGTCGGTTACACTTACCTTGAGGTAAACACCGGGAGAAATACTATAGGCATGCTTTTTACAGAAGTCTTCCTTAAGTTCGCTGATATCGGTCTCGAATATCAGGCTCCCGCCTTCCGGCATGGCGTCACGGGCATTCAGGGCAAGATTGAGGAATACGTTCTGAAGCTGGGTCGGATCGCCAAGCGTAACAGACGGGCGGGCCTTAAGGATCTGGCTGATCGAGATGCGTTTATCAATACTATGCTCGAGAATTGCAACCACCTCGGAAAGCACCTTGTCTATATCGACAGGCATAGACAGATATTTTCCCTTACGGCTGAAGGCAAGGAGTTGCTTTGTCAGGTCGGCTGCCCGCTTACCAGCCATCATGATATTGTCGACGTAACGTTTCAGCTTTTCATCTTCAAGTTTGCTCGACAGCATATCGGCATAACCAAGGACACCGGAAAGCTGGTTATTAAAGTCGTGGGCAATACCGCCCGCGAGCTGGCCGATGGCCTGCATCTTTTCTGACTGCCGAAGCTGATCCTCCATCCTCTGCCGTTCGGTAACATCCTGCCCTACCGAAAGAACACCTATTGTATTCCCGTCACTGCCCTTAAGGGTAGTGTTATACCACTCGATAAGGATAGACTTGCCATCTTTTGCAAGAATAGCATGTACATTCCCCATATTACTTTCATTGCTGATTTCACTGCTTAAGAGATGTTTGATCTCGTCCCGCTCGCTGTTGGGGATAAAGAGCGAAAACCAGTCCAGCCCCTTGACCTCGTCGAAAGCATACCCGGTAAGCTCTTCCAGGTATGGATTGAAAAGGACTATCTTCCCGTCAGGATCCAGCATGAGAATCGCAGCCCGCGCTGTATTGATAAGGTTCTCGCTGAATTGCTTCTCACTTATAAGGTCCTCTTCAGCGCGTTTCCGTTCGGTAATATCCGCGGAGTAAACATTCACATAATTCATACCGGGAACAGGAACAATATTATTCCGGAATATCCGGTTATTTACGGTAGCCTCCAGAATTTCCATCTGACCGGAAGCATACACGTTTTCGATGCGGCGTTTCATATCAGGGAGCAGCTCTGTCCCTGCTCCAGCGCCGCCAGTCCATTCCGCAGCAAGAGACTCGGCCGTCTTATTGCTGTATACGACCATTCCGTCAAGAGTAAAGCGCAGGACAGGGTTGGGGTTTTCCTCTGGGAACTTGGCAAGGGCGGAAATCTTTCTCTCGGCCTCTACGCGATCCGATACGTCGCGGACAAGGGCAATCATGAGCTCCATATCACCGCCTGCGATGGCGATTGAAACCTCGACGGGGAATACCTCCCCGCTCTTGGTTTTGTGCATGCCGCTTATCAGCAAGGCCCCTTGCTTTCTTAACTCGGCAACATGCGCGTCCCAAGAGATCAAATTGAACACCTCAACCTCGATATCGGAAACTTTCAACTGAAGAAGTTCAGAGCGAGAGTAGCCGAGGGATTCGCAAGCCTGCCGGTTGACATCGAGGAATTTACTGGTCGAAGGTTCGATAACAAAAACCGCGTCATTTGCCTGTTCGATAAGTTCGCGGAAAAAAGCAGCTTCATCGCGAGACTTTTTGAGCTCTACGGTTCTTGCTGTCACTTGGCGTCGCAAACTCTGCGACCACAGCAAGGCACCCAAAAGAAGAACTGACACCGGCACCAAAGCAAGCAGCATATAATTAAGCACATCGTCGAAAGTAAAATGGGATCCCGTATATGCGCCAAGCCATTTATCATGAATTTTGCGATATTCACCCGATTTTTCGAGCGCGGTCAGCCCCTCAGAAAACTTCGACACCAGTTCTCGGTTTTGATGACTCCCGGCATAGCAATATTCCAGTGAGAGCAGCGGCGCATCTGACACGTTCAGATTATCCAGATGCAACTTGTCTAGCCAGTAAAGAGCTGGAACTTTTGCTACCAGGGCGCAATCACCCTCCCCCGCAGAAAGCTTTCTTAGTGCATCTTCCTGGGTGTCGACCAGGATAAGATTATCTCCGAACCCGTTCTCCACCGCGTAATCGTGCATGATATCCCCGCGCATGGCGAGAATCCGCTTGCCTTTAAGGTCGCTCAACTTGTTGTAACAGGGCTCCCCCTTGCGGCAAACGGCAACGTGGTGGATAATGGCATGGGACTGGGAGAACATATACTGTTTGTCACGCTCAAGAGAATAGAACATGCCGTGAACAAGGTCGATATCCCCCGCATCCAAGCCTTTTCTTATCTCCGACCATGGCCCGAGTTTTATATAGACATCAACACCTATCTGCTTGGCAATGGCGCGTGTAAGTTCGACATTATAACCGCTCGGCTGGCCGTTCTCGTCGAGGAACTCATAGGGGGGATAATCCATATCCCCTCCCACCACAATCCGGCTTTTCCCGACCTGACTTAATTCCGCGAACCATTTGCGGCTAAGGTACTGGAATGTGCCGTCGGCAATAACTGTTGCCAACCCCTCATTGAGTGCAGCGAGAAGATCCTTATTCCCCTCCCGAACTGCAAAACAGAAACTTTGAGAAAACTCCAGCAGCGGTTTGTTTACACAGCGAACCCCATCGATTCTTTCTTCACGTATCAGCCTCAAGGCGAGCAGTCGCTGCATGACAACGGCATCGCATTTACCTTCGGCAAGTTCCTGTAGAGCCTTGGACGAACTTGTGGTAGTGGTTATAGTTGCGCCAAGGTTTCTGCGCCGCACAAACTCTTCGGAGTTGTCTCCCTTGAGGACTGTAATACGCTTGCCGCGCAGATCGGAAAGGTTTTCGATGTCCTTGTTGTCTTCGCGCACGACGATAGCACCGTGTAGGGTCAGATAAGGGAATGTAAAATCGAAAGTCCCTTCCCGCTCCGGGGTTCTGCCGACCAAGGGCAAGACCTGTATCTTTCCGTCTTCCAGAGCCTGCTTGACTTCAACCCATGTGCCGACAGTAAAATTCACATCGCGTTGCATTGCCTTCAAAGCGGCACGAAGCAGTTCGACGGAAAAGCCATCTGCCTTATTGCCATCTTTTACAATACAAAATGGTGGATAATCAATCTCGCAACCGGAAAGGATAACAGGCAGCGATTTATCGGAAGGCTCTCCGCAATGGGCGAAGGACAACCCAAGCAGGGTCAGCAGCAGTAAAAGTGCCAAAAAAAAGGTGCGCTTTATTGCCATATTCACCTCTATCCGGGCACGATCCGGATTTCTGGAGCAAAATTAAAGCTGTTTTAACTTTCTGCCATCATGTTTCTGTTTATCCCCTACCTACGGTTTTGTCAAGGTTAAAGCCAACGCACAAACAGGTTGCATTGGTAGTAGTAAATTCTGCGTCAAGGAAAAGCAATCTGACACTGTTACAATTTTGTCCAATCGCTCATTAAATTTGACATTAGTGTCAATCGTTATCAAGGAGCCGACAGCACCTCATGAATAAAAACTCCAACATATCGCATAGTTATGACTTATTGGCTGCAAGGATGAGGCTGGCACACTCATTGCTCATGCAATAGGTTTACTGGGTGAGGACCGTGTCAATAATAAGGAGATATTAATGAAAGACACATGGGAAAAAGTTCTTGAGTACGCGTCCAGTCCGCTTCACGGGACCATGTCGCGCAAACTCCGCAAAGGGGTGAAGTTGCAAGTCAATGGCGGCCAGATTTTCGAAAATGCCCAGATCTTCATCGGCGACTTCGTACGCTTCACCATGATCGACGGCGAGGCCTCCATAAACTCCTATTATGACCTCGAGAAAATCATATCAATCACCACCATAAGCACCCCCCAGAACTGAGGCAAAAGCAAGGGCCGCCCTCCCCGGGCGGCCCGCTGCATTTCAACAACAAGAGCATAAATAAAGGCTGTATTCCTATTTGCCGGGATAGTCAGCAAAAAGCTCCCCCGGATTTTCCGCATGCACAACTGGCGAATACAGCACCGTGTCTCCGTCAACCACCTTCCCCGAGGGCAGGACATATATATTACCGGCATTACCTGCGTGTCGCCCATTGATACGGCGTGGATAGAGTTTGCCAAGGTCAGAATCTCGCACGGTGCGCTCCTTCTCCGCCTCATCGAAGTCGATACTCTCCCGCGTCCACTTCTCAATAAAGGCCAGAGTTTCGGCACCCTCTTTATCAAGCTCACGCCCGACCAGATTTACCTGCTCTTCGGGGTCGGTATCAAGATCAAAGAACAGCGGCTCCGCATCGCGGAAATATACATATTTATAATGCTTATAACGAACGCTTCTGAACTCGGTCCCCTCTCCCCAACGCGGGAAAAGGTTATCC
>JAFGWW010000150.1 GCA_016936955.1 Planctomycetota bacterium
AACAGGCTATATTGAGGGATACCCGATACTAAAAGGTCAGGAAACCAAATTCACGACCACGATCAAATCAGGCACACCGTATCTTGTATGCAATCTCTCACAGGACTTTGAATCGAAGGAGGCTAATTTCTCAATCACATCAGTGCTGAAAAAATTCACGGACGGCAGCAACAGGCAACAGGGTCTTTCACTCGGAAGATCATCAGAGAAAAACAAGGGACTTACCCAAGTATGGGTTCGAGCCTACAAAATCGGAGGGATGAATCATGAAGAGCTTTAATACAGGCGGTGAGGACACGGCGCACATTTCCCTTTATGTGGAATGGAAAGACATCCAATTTTATGAAGCGATCTGCGACTGGAAAGCAGCCCAGGCACTAGGAAAAGAAGGCCACGACACGCCCCTGGACGAAAGAGTAACAGGATTCGACATCGGCCAATACCAATTTGAAGTTCTGCCATACGGCTATAACGCCGGAAACAGCAAATATTCATACTATCCTTACGTCATTGTCGGTGACGGAATACGTTACTGCTTTTCCGACAGAAAATACATGGGCGATAAAATGAAGTGCCCGAACATGCGCATAGAAATGGGCTCCCTACCTCTAATGCTGTTAGGATTCGCAGAATGCTGGAGAAGGGCAAACGAAATTATCCGACTTCTCGGAGGCAAGCTACACAAAAGCAGAATCGCACGTATTGACGTATGCGTTGATCTTCCGGGGATATCAGTAGACACAATGCAAAAAGCAGTATGGGACGGACGCATGATATCAAGGGCGAAATACAAATCAAGATATGCTGTACAATCTGGATCGGTTCAAGAACTCGACGAAATGAGAGTCGAAGAATACAAATTCGGAAAAAAACGAACAGGCATAGTCATTGGAAGGTCAGGAATATCCTGCCGTATTTATGACAAGATTCATGAATCCAGATGCAGGGAAGATAAATTGCTTTGCCTTACACATAAGCGGTGGGGCGGAGAAATCCCCAAAGATGCAGCGCGAGTAGAATTCCAGCTGCGATCAGAAGCCCTACGAAAAATAACAGTAGAAAACAAAAAATCAAAAATCGAAACAGTCGAGGACTGGCAAAAGTGCAAATCAGACATATGCAAGTATCTCTGCAAATCATGGTTGAGGCTATACCGTAAAGACTTCGATTCATCACATACAGCACGCCTGAAAGAAGACGATTTACTCCCCGCATGGAAAAGGGTTATTGACGCTTTTGAATGCTGGACAGGGGAAGGAAACGCGAAATCCGTTAAACGCGAATCAACGCCATTGCGTTTAAACGCTTTCGCCCTCATACAGGAAGGATTCGGATGCTTGCGGGCTGCATTCATAAGGTGCGGTGTATACCTTGACAGAGAAGACCCCCAATGGATCAATCAATTCTGCGAAATGTCCAACACAGCGTTTAAACGTCTTCTTGATTGCGACGGTCATGCTCGATTCTTCCAGAGGCAGAGGGATGCAGCAAACAAGCTTGACGCTTCTTTGCCGTGGGATCTTCCGTTCGGCCTGATTGCGTAAAAAGGCTAATTGCGGGGTTGGTGTTACCGATCGGCAACCCCGCAAAAAAAAGCGCGAAACCGATTTTTTCGCGCGGTGCGCTCAAAAACTCGGTTTGGCGCGCTTTGCGGTGCGGGCGAAGCCCGTTTTTCGGGAAATACACACAAATGCAACAGATTTTAAGGAGCCGACCTTGTCGGCGTGGTGGCACATTGACTTTAGATATCGCTATGACGCGATATCACCATGGCAAGCAAATTGGAGTGCCTTGCGCTTCGCTACAGTCACACCACTTTGCCCCATTGCCATTCCGAAACAGGATCGCCGCCTATGCGGCGGCGGTACGACCTTTGGTCGCTTTGAACCATTTTTTATCTCGAACTGCCTTCCCCATCGAATCCGTATTCACCTGCGTCAGTGAAGGCGAACACGGCTCCGAAGGGGAAGAGATAAAAAAAAGTTCAAAACGAGTCAGGTCTAAAATTTATGAAGGCACCACTCACCAAAGGGGATGATTTTCAAAAGTCAAAGTAATGGTTTTTAGTAACCATAAAGGAGAAAGAAATGAAGAACGGACTATACGAACTCACGGCACTTGAAAAGCTTCTCGATGAAAAACTCTGCGAACTCGACTGCATCTTATTCAGAAGGAAAACCGGATCATGGAACCCAGATTACGATTTTACTCCATTCGAAGAGATGGAACAAATAATCAGATACGCACGCAGAGAGATAGTGAGGAAAGAAATCAACGGAGAAAATAAATGATTATTGACTACACGGAAATTTTCAGAACGCCGGAGGAGCTTGCCAACTTCCTGATCTTACCGCAAGAGGAGCAGCTTGAGAAATTAAGCCGACTTGCGGCGGGAATCCAGAATGTTGTCATGACGTGCGAACTCTCAAAGAAAGGAAAAACCAATGAATGAAAAGTTTATTAGTCACCTTACATCGTTTGCCAGCCTACACAGCCCGGACGTTGCCATAAACCGCGAAGACTGGCTAAACAACGGGCTTGATATTTTCCGTGACGCTTTCAGAGAAATGAAAACAAAACTTCCTGATGAAATACGTGTATCGTGCGGGTGGCCGAAAGGCAGATCAAAAGCAATCGGACAGGTTTTTGCAAAAACGGCAAGTCAAGACGGACACTTCGAAATATTCGTATCGCCTGAAATAGCAGACGCAGCAAGAGCCCTTGATATTCTGCTTCATGAAATTTGCCATATAGCAGCTGGAATTGAAAACGGTCATCTGGCACCGTTTAAACGCTTCGCTATGGCAACAGGGCTTACGGGGAAAATGACAGCAACCGTAGCAAGCGATGAACTACTTGAGGCTTTCAATACAGGAGTAATACCAAACCTCGGAGAATACCCACACGCACAGCTTACAGGGGCATGCACAGGAAAGAAAAAACAGACGACCAGAATGATTAAGCTTGAATGCCCCACATGCGGAATGGTAATCCGCACAACCAAAACATGGATCGAAAACACAGGACAGCCTATTTGCGCCTGTGACGGTCAAAGCGTATTCGAAGAGGATGACGGAGGAGATTAATCCGTACGTCATTTAAATTTCTAACGGTAACCATAAGGAGATATAGCCATGAGGCCAGAAACCATAAGGAGAAAGCAAAACGAGATCATGCAAGAGGCGAAACACCCAATGCTGAGGATATTGAAATATTTGGAGAAAACGGATTTCCCGGTATGGGTTCACAGGGACATAACGATTATCAAAATCAAATACCATAAGGTAGAGAAGCTACAGAAAGAAATACTCAAACTCATATAGGGAGGCAGAACAATGATATATGTTATGGAGTGCCAGACTTGCGGAAAAAGCTTCATAATCGACACAAAAGCACATGGAAGGCCAAGGCAGTATTGCTCAAAAAAATGCGCAACGATAGAAAAATATTACAGCTTTATAATGAATAAGCTGGAAAAAATGGACATGACAAACGAGGCAAGAACCCACTGGAAAAGCCGTTTATTCCGAGATAGGAACCTGATCCTAAAAGAAGGTCAATAATTTGTGCCCTTTTTGTGCCTTTTTAGTGTCACAAACTATCATTTTTGATCACTCATGGGCACCCGCGATATAAAGACCCTTGCGAAAATTAAAGCCCCAAACCCTATGATTATAGGCGTTTGGGGCTGTTTTTGGTTGGTGGGCGATGAGGGACTCGAACCCCCGACCCTCTGCTTGTAAGGCAGATGCTCTAGCCAACTGAGCTAATCGCCCGAAATCGAATATTAATTTCGAGAGAGAATAGTATATGAACCGAATGGTTAATGTCAATAGCAGATAGGTAATTTTATTATTGTTGCGAATTATTTATGGCGTATGCGGCCTAAACGGATATCATGTATCGATTACGACCTTCATTAACGCGTTTATTTCTGCTAAAAGGATTTAATATGGGCACAAAGCGTAATATACGCAGCACGACCATACTCTCGGTGCGCCGCGGCAACAAGGCTGCGATCGGCGGCGACGGGCAGGTTACGCTCGGCGACACCGTGGTCAAAAGCACGGCCAAAAAAATCCGCCCCCTGGCTGACGGCAAGGTCTGGGCCGGGTTTGCGGGTTCGACGGCAGACGCATTTTCCTTGCTGGAACGGTTCGAGAAAAAGCTGGCCGAATATAACAACAATATCCTGCGCGCATCAATCGAGATGGCCAAGGAGTGGAGAACCGACCGCATCCTGCGCCGTCTGGAGACGATGATGATAGTTGTTGATAATGAACGCTCGCTTCTGCTTGGCGGAGCGGGTGACGTTATCGAATCCGACGACGGCATTATTGCCATCGGATCTGGCGGCTCATACGCCACCGCTGCTGCGCGGGCCCTGCTTGCCAACACCGACCTTTCGCCAGAAGAGATCGTAACGAAAGCACTCAAGATTGCGGGCGATATCTGCGTGTATACAAACAACGAGATCATGGTTCAGACCATCGGCTGAGAATGGAGCTTCATAGATGAGGATTGAAAAATCGAATAGCGGGGTCAATACCGCGCTAACCCCAAAGGAAATCGTCAGCAAGCTTGACGAATATATTATTGGCCAGCAGGAAGCAAAGCGGGCCGTGGCAATCGCAATCAGAAACCGCTGGCGCCGGCAGCAACTCGAACCCACAATGCGCGAAGAGGTGATGCCGAAAAACATCCTCATGCGCGGGCCCACCGGCGTGGGGAAAACCGAGATTGCCAGACGCCTTGCCGATCTCACGAACGCTCCTTTCATCAAGGTCGAGGCAAGCAAGTACACCGAAGTCGGTTATCACGGGCGCGACGTAGAGAGCATGGTCCGCGACCTTGCCAAAATCGGCATCGCGAACGTTCAGGCGCAGGAACTGGAGAAGGTTTCCGACAAGGCCAGAGAAGCGGCGGAGGAGCGGATTCTGGACATGCTGCTCCCCTCCCCCGACTACGTATCTGACGAAGAAGAGGCGAGGAAATCGGAAGAGCGCAGGGCGCGGACGCGGGAGAAACTCCGCGATAAACTCAGGAACGGCGGCCTTAACGACAGAATGATTGAGATTTCCGCGCAGGCCGCGCCACCGGTTGCTGGGGTATTCGGAACCATGGGCGGCGATGACATGGCCATGGAGATGCAGGATATGCTCTCCAAGATGCTCCCCGGCAAGCGCAAGGATCGCAAGGTAAGCGTGCCAGAGGCGATGAGAATTATCCAGCAGGAAGAAGCGGAGAAGCTTATCGACGATGAATCAATAAACCGCAAGGGCATTGAACTTGTAGAGCAAAATGGGATTATCTTCATCGACGAGATAGATAAAGTCATCGGAAGCGACCGATCGGAAGGGCCTGATGTGAGCCGAGAAGGAGTGCAGCGCGACCTTCTTCCAATCGTGGAAGGCTCGAACGTCGGCACGAAGTACGGCATGGTCAAGACCGACCATATACTGTTTATTGCGGCGGGTGCATTCCACGGAACCAAGCCGGCGGATCTTATTCCCGAGCTGCAGGGACGCTTCCCCATTCGTGTCGACCTCGAACCTCTGACCAAGGACGACTTCGAGATGATTCTGACCCACCCGAAAAACGCTCTTACCAAACAGTACGAGCTTCTGCTCGGGGCGGAGAAGGTCAAGGTTGTCTATCAGCGTGAGTCCCTTACCCTGCTGGCGGAGATTACAGCGAGGGTAAACAAGAGCACGCAGGACATCGGCGCGCGCAGGCTTCATACCATCATGGAGAGGCTCTTTGACGAGGTATCCTACGACGCGTCGGAGATGTCGGGCCAGACGGTAGAAGTTACGCCGGACATGGTTCGTACTCGCCTGAAAGATATCTCGGAAGATGAAGATCTTTCGCGTTTCATTCTCTGATATCAGGGTTGGTGCGGCCTATGGATGATTTCTGGCCGAGAGCTATTCTGCACGTCGATATGGACGCATTTTATGCATCCGTCGAGCAGCACGACAATCCCGAGTTGCGCGGCAAACCGGTAATTGTAGGCGGCAGCGCAGAAGGGCGAGGGGTGGTTTCTGCTGCTTCTTATGAAGCACGCGCCTATGGCGTTCACTCCGCCATGCCGACCTCGAAAGCGCACAGGCTTTGTCCTCACGGGATATTTCTTCGCGTGCGCATGTGGCGCTATCAGGAAGTGTCTGAGCAGGTTCACGCAGTATTTGCCGAGTTCACCCCCGACATTCAGCCTATCAGTGTGGACGAAGCTTTTCTCGATATAAGCGGCTGCCAACGACTTTTTGGTTCGCCAGCCGAGATCGCACGCAAGCTAAAGGATGCAGTAAAAGCCCGCACCGGGCTGACTGCTTCGGTTGGCGTGGGGCCGAACCGGTTTGTTGCCAAGATTGCATCCGACATTGAAAAACCTGACGGTCTTGTGCTGATACGCCGTGAGGAGGTGCTTGACCGCTTGGCTCCCCTACCCGTAAACCGCATATGGGGCGTAGGACGCGTTACCGGACTCAAGATGGAAAAGCTCGGCATCAATACGATAGCCGATCTTCGCCAGTGGCCGCAGCACACGCTGGTAGAACATTTCGGGAACACCGGCGCGTCGCTGTATAATCTTGCCCGAGGGGAAGACCATTCCGAGGTAGAAGAAGGAGAGGTTGAAAAAAGCGTCTCCAACGAAACCACTTTCTCACGCGATCTCTTCGATACAGGCGAGCTTGAACACGCACTACTTGCCCTCTCCGACAAGGTTGGCTCGCGGCTTCGCAGCAAAGGCTTTACCGGCAGAACAATCCAGCTCAAGGTCAAGTACGGTGATTTCACATCAATCACCCGCAGGGTAACCCTGCCCTGCCCCACCTGCGTGGGATCGGAGATATACTCGGTCGCGGTAAAGCTTCTTCATGCACGAACCGAGGCGGGAAGCAGATCAATCAGGCTTATCGGGGTAGGCGTGTCAGGATTATATGAAGGCAATATCAGACAAGCCACTCTCTTCAGCCCCGTCGACACTTCAAGCCAGGAGAAATCAGAGAAGGCTGAGAGGGCTGTGGACAGGATCAGGGAAAAATTAGGCCCCGACTTTATAGGCCGGGGCTCTTTGATGCTTGATGAAGATGAGGACGACGAGGACTAGCAGCCGAAAATTTCTTTCGGGGTGTTGTAAAGAACATCCTTCGCCATATTCAGAGCGGTTTCAAGGTCCAGATATCCACGCTCAATCCGTTCGGCAAAAACATTCGCAAGCACCATCTTCGTCATCAGTGCCCTGCCGTAAACCCAGTCAACGCAATAACCGTCGCTGAAATAGCCCATGAGACGCGAGGTTGGTACCATGTCGAAACGGCGGTTCCAAGCGTTATGCATCACGCTTGGATAAAACATCATCCACCAGAATCCGGCGAGTGACACATTCGGATAAGCAGTGCAGAGGGAGCACCATTCCGGCTCGTCGGCCTCAAAGCCGTTCATGATATTGAAGTGGATGTCAGGGAACTCAGCAATCAACCGGGACATGCCGCTGGCATACTGGGGGCAGGCGCGTTGGATCGCCCCCGCCGGGGTTCTGGTTGTGAACTGGGTTCCGTAACACATCTGGAAAATCTTGATCTGATCCCTTACATGCTCCAATGAACTCCAGACCAGCTCCCCATTCAATACCCGCTCTTCCTCTGCGGTTACGGCGCTTCCCGATTTGCTTTTCTTGATTATTCTGTCGAGTTCGATGTCGCTCGCACGTTCCCAGGAAACCTGGCTGGATTTCCACGATACATAAACATCAATCCCGGTAAGGTCATGGCGGGCAAAGTGCGCCCGAATCGCCTCCCGCAAAGATTCAATGCAGCATATATCGGTTTCGTAATGCTCGCCAAACTTACTCAGGAACATTTCGAGCCCGAAGGATTCGTTGTTCCGTCCGTTTACACCGCGCTCGTAGGTGTCGATTACGGGAATCGGCGTGGGGTTATCTTCCGGTGCCGGCTTGCGCACGCTTGAATAGATAGCCTTGATATTCGCTTTTTCAAGAACCTCGGCAGCCCGACCTTCCTGAGCCGACTTGGCCTTGACCATCTCGTCTATTTCCGGATAAGAGGCAGATGAAATCTCACCCTTATATCCGTAAAGATCCTCGAATATCTTTTTGACTATAACCCCGAAGCCGCCTCCCTCTACGTATGGCCATGCCTTGTCGAGATCCTCGAATGGCTGCCCTGCACCGTGAAATTTCTGTTCCTCAGGCCACAGCTTTTCCGCCTCGATCCCGGCGGAGCGAAGGGGGTACTGAAGCATATGGTAAAACAGTATGTCCCCTGCCCCTTTTGCACAGAGCCGTTCGCGATTTATGTGGCTGTGAACATCGATAACCGGTATTTCACACAAGGCGTCAAACAGGTCGTCTTTCAGCATGGCTGTTTCCTAAGGGACTATTTTTCAAAACGCGGTTTGTCGCAGAGCTTTATCAGATCGTCGACATGCGCGGTAACTAGACACTCCACCGTGTCTGCCGCGCCGTAATAAATCTTAACTTCGCCATCGTCCTCAAGAATCATCCCGCCAGGGAAGATTACATCATTACGGAAGCCGTTATCGGTTTCATACTCGGCTTCGGGCGCAATGAGAGGTTCCTTGCTCATGGCCTTGACCTTCCATGGTTCTTCAAGGTCAAGAAGCATTATACCCGCAGTGTAACGCTTTTTCCACGCGTTTTCCCAGCCATTTTTTCCGCGGTTGTCATCAATGTCGACGGCATGGAAGGTTGTAAGCCAGCCTTCCTTTGTCTTGATGGGCGGTGCGGCGGGGCCGATCTTATCGTTGGCGAAGGGGACGTCCTCGACACCGAGTACGAGTTGGCAGTTGCCCCAGTAGCAGCAGTCGGGAGAATCGGAAAACCATGTATCAAAGCGGTCTTTGTGGCCGCGACTATATACGGGGAATGGGCGCTCAAGACGGCAGTATTTACCGTTTACCTTCTCAGGGAAAAGCACCATATTGCGGTTATCCGGCGCGGTCATGGTCAGGATTTCCCACTTGTCAAAATCGGTAGTGCGGGCGATGCCGCCACGAACGCCGTGGGCCGTATCAACAGCAAAACACATGTAAACCTGGCCGTCCAGAACTGTCAGACGCGGGTCATAGGCGCGGCTGATCTCCTCGCTTCTCAGATCAAAGCAGGGATTGGGCTGCACATCCCAGTTTATGCCATCGTCACTGTAGGCAATGCCGATATTGGTGCGATGGCGGCCAATGGTGTTCTTCCCGTTCTCGTCCTTGGGAAAGCCATAATCATTGCGAAAAACAACAACGTACTTGCCTTGATATTTGCATACACCAGCATTGAAAACGAGGGCGGCTTCGTACGGAATGTCTTTGTCACTTAGAATTGGGTTAGAAGGGTGGCGTTTTATAACGGAACTGCTCTTGAGATCACCGATGAGAAAATCTGGCATAACTAACTCCTGAAATATGAGTAATTGTAAAAAACAGCAATATGATCGATACTATCCCCGAGATTCTGCTAATCAAGAAGGTATTGGCGAATATATATCATATACGGCATAAACTTGATCGAATATGCTTGGTATCGCTTAATTATAGCCAGTATTAGACATTAAGCACCACTCTTTTATTACACAACCCACCCGTTTTCGCTTGACCCTAAAGCGGAAAGACATAAGATTTTACGGAGTTTTTCAACAATAACCGTTTTATTGATAGGGGGCTCCTTTGAATAATAGAACCACATATTCATTAGGATTGGTTTTGGCGATCTTGACCTTTATTCTTCCGGCGGGTGGCTGTTTATTCGGTGGAAGCGACGAGCACGGCGAAGCATATCTCGGCGAAGGAACGTTCTGGTGGGACGACCAGAAAAAGGAGAAACTGCAGAGTTACAACCTCCCCCCTGACCCGGCAGCCCCGAAGCAGAAGACCAAGCCGGTGCCCGTGAAAAAGGTAGAGGAAAAGAAGGTCGATCCTACGGTAGAGTCTTCGGCCGGTGTAATCCCCGCGGCGCCGAAAAAGTAAATCATATTTGTTACGGGAATTTTTGCCCTTCAACAACCAGGAGAAATTTACAATGAGCAACATTATTGAAGGTAACGCAGTGGTCTTTACCCAGGGCGGCCCCACCGCCGTTATCAACGCCTCATGGGTAGGCGTCGTTCAGGGCCTCATGAACGCAAAAGAAATCACCGGTATTTTCGGCAGCATGAACGGTATCGACGGCGTTCTCAATGAGAACTTTGTCGACCTCCGCGCCCAGAGCCTGGATACCCTCATGGACATCAGCCGCACCCCGGCCACCGCCCTCCTCTCGACCCGCCACAAGCCGAATGCAGAGGACAACAAAAAGATGCTCGAGGTCTTCAAGAAGTACAACATCCGCTACGTCTTCGGCGCAGGCGGTAACGACACCTCCGAGTCTCTCGACATCATCAACGATGCTGCGAAAGAGATGGAATACGAACTCCGTCTGTTCCACGTCGCCAAGACCGTTGACAACGACCTGATGGAAAACGACCACACCCCCGGTTACGCTTCGGCCGCCCGGTATGTGGCCAACGCTTTCCGCGGCGTTGATATGGACAACAAGTGCTTCGGCGGCTTCTACCTTGGCGTCTGCATGGGTCGTCACGCAGGCTTCCTTACCGCCGCCTCCGCCCTCGGCCGCACCGACGCAGACCACGGCCCGCACCTCGTGTACGTACCGGAAAAGGCGTTCGATATCGAAAGCTTCCTTGATGATGTTGAGGAAGTATACAAAAAGTACG
>JAFGWW010000151.1 GCA_016936955.1 Planctomycetota bacterium
ATAAGGTCGGGCCGGACGGCGGTCTCCTGCGCGCGGAGTTTCGGCGCCGGAGTTTCAGCCGGGGCGGCCTTGAGGGCTTCCTGCCGTGCGTTGTACTCGGCGAGGAGCTGCTCCTTCACGGGGCGGCGGATCGACTCGCGGGTGTTGAGGGCGCGGGGCCCTTCGGCGAGGAATCCGGTATAGATTTTCTTGATGCGGTTTTCTGCGTAGAGGTCGCGCATGGGCCAGTCGGCGTCGCCGGGCTTGACGATGATGCGGTCGTAATTCACGCGGAAAAGTTCGGGAACTGCGGGGCGGATAATCTTGCTCGCATTGTCCGAGACGTTGATGATCGCGGCGTTATGCTCGCCCGGAATATCGCGCGGGACGTGGACCGCATTGGAGCGGGCGATGGCGACGAACCAGCCGTCCTGAGCGCGCAGGCCAACTTCGGTTACATAATGGCGGTCGGGCGACCAGAGCTCGACATGCCTGCGTTCCTCTTCGTATCCGACCTCGACATCAAAACTATGGTTGGCGTTTCCGCCGTTGAAGTCGATTCCGGTGACGTCGTAAAAACGAAGGACGAGGGCCGCGTGGTGCGAAGCTTCGCCCATGGTGAGGCGCGCCTGCTGCACGGAGATCTCCGGCAAATGCCAGTATGCGTGCACCCGGCGGGGGCCGACCGCCATAAGCATTACTTCTGCGGTCGATGAATAGCCGTTGAATTTTGTCTGGTCGATGCGCTCGATAATTCCCCTGAGCGCTTCTGGGGCGTAGGGGCGGGTGCGGCCGACCTTGCGGGAGGTCTCGGTGCGGATGCCGCGGATTGCGTTTACAATACCCCGCTTGGCAAACCAGTCACCGCCGATTCGACCATCGACGTTTACGTAAGTCCCGTCGGTGAGAATCGGGTAGCGCGAACGGATGAGCTGCCGCACTTCTTCGGCCCGCTCCTCGCTCGGTACGATGTTGATAGGTTTGTGAGCCAGCATCGCCGCCATTGGCGTATTACTCCTCTACCGTGCCGTCGGGTTTGTGATGAACCCAGTGAAGATGACAATCGGTGCACTTGAGGCTTCGCAAAACATTATAATAGCTTGTGTAACCGGTGGAGGTATCCGACTTGGCCAAAGTCATGGCGTCGTGGATGTGGGCGTGGTCATGGCATACACCGCGTCCGCAGGCTGCACAAACTCCGCGCGCTTCCTTGTCACAGAACCAGCATTTCATAAATTTATCGCTCCGTAGACAACATGTTCAGTGTTCGCGCGGGGCAGCCGATTTGTCCGACTCCGACTGCTCCAATCAGTATAACACCGAATTGGAAATGTCACGGATTTTTTTTGATGAAATTTTTGCAAGCTCAACCTTGATCGGATGTTAGCGAGATTTTTTTATGCCTTTGCCCGCAAGGGCTTGGAGCGGTTTGCGGAGACTGGTGCCCCGTGGCGTCCGATAATCGCGGAGGGATCGGGAGGTTTATCTTTCAATGGCCCATGGGTTTGCATATCCTGAACTATCAGCAACTCACCGATAATGGTAAGTTTTCATGAAAAAGGGATGGGGGAAATATGGGAAAAGGTAGGACTCTTGTGGCAGGGACGCTAATGTTTGTTACAGCCGGGATGCTGGGGGCGGTCATTTACCTCGCTTTTGTCTTCCCGAAGACCATCGCCGAGTGGGAGAATGTGGGCAAGGAACTTTCTGTGGTTGAGAAGCTTCTTGCACATTCCAGCCAGATCTGTTCCTCCCTCGGCATTGTATTACTACCGCTGCTGGGGTTGTGCTTTATAGGCTCACTTGCGTGGTTGGTGGCCTCGGCTATTAAAACGTCTGCCGGTGCCGATGAATAGCGCTAACCTTTTATCCGGAGTGAAACAGGTGCCTTGGTTTTTAAATAGTCGTTTTCCCGGAATTTCGGCAGGCAGTTGACTATTAATGAATCGCATTGTATGCTTTGGTATATATCAGAGGTTGTTTTAAGTGCATGCTGCGGGTCGGTGGTGGAGGTGAAAATGGTGGGTTCATATCACAGGCGCGGTTTCACGCTGGTTGAGCTTCTGGTGGTTATCTCGATCATAACCATTCTGGCGGGATTGTTGCTCCCGGCTTTGCAGAAAGCCATGGAGTCGGCCCGGACGATAGCATGCTCGAACAACCAGCGCCAGTGCTATCTGGCTATCCTCACCTACGCGGACGACAATGAAGGCAATATCATCACTTACCACAAGAACTCATGGGGAACCAATACCTTCTGGACCATTTTCGTGAACGGAACGCAGGGCGACTGCATCGGGGGCGGCTATGTGAATGGTGATTGCTATATCGGTGACAAGCGCGCCATGCTCTGCCAGAAAAACCCGATGTACAGCCAGGAATTGTCGGTGGGCGGCAAACTGGGAAGCAACCCTTCGTCCTACGGTTACGGATTCTATAACCGGGTCGGAGCCTTCTCCGCCCGCACGAGCAGCACCAAGCCTTTCGATATTTATTATATGTTCAACCGGATTACGAACGGGGGGGAATTCCCCATGCTTGCCGACAGCGTCTTTGTAAAGTCGACCGGGATGTGGTCGATGGCGCAGTTCAACAGCACCGGCACCCCTGAGGGCGTGGTTTATCTTCCCCATAACGGCATGGCCAATATTACCTACTTCGACGGGCATGTTGGTTCGGCAAGCCCCGTAACGCTTAACGGGGGCGCGGCGAATATCAAGGCCTTCAGGGATGAGGACGGAGGTTGGATAAGTCTGCCGTAGCTTGCACTGTTTTCTCAGGCCTGAGGGTTTGAAATAAAAAAAACGGTCGCCTTCCGGGGTGGCCGGATTTTTTTTGTTGATCTTTTTTCCGGGATGAACGATAGGAAACACAATACTTATTCATTTAAAGGAGAATTTCTACATGGGACTTATCGAGGAAATGAAGCAGGAATGGGAGGCATATCTTCCCCCACTCACCAAACGCGGCGATTTCGATTCCTTCTGGGAAAAGACGCTGGCCGAGGCGCACTCCAAGCCGTTGAACACGGAGCTCAAAGCTTACGATTATCCCAGCCCCCACGTTACGGTCAAGGACGTTACGATCGAGGGCATCGACGGGACGAAGGTGCACGGATGGTATCTGGTGCCATCCTTCCTCGGGAAAGACAAGTATCCCTGCATCGTGCATTACCACGGTTTCAGCGGCAACCGCGGCCGCCCCTCAGATTTCTTGCAGTGGATAATGATGGGGTGTTGCGTGGTTTCTTTTGATGTGCGCGGCCAGTCGGGCGAGACAAGCACCAGCTTCGCCCACTCAAACGGATCGCTTAACCAGATCTACAACTGCGGCATTCTCGACAAGGAAGAGTATTATCTTAAATACGCCTACACCGACGCGGTTCGCGAGATAAGCTTCGCCTGTGAACAGCCCGAGGTCGACACTTCGAAAATTATCATCGAGGGCGGCAGTCAGGGCGGGGCGCTCACCATGGCCATGGCCGCGCTTGATGACAGACCGATCCTCGCCCTCGCGGCGGTTCCGAGCAACACCAACCTCGAGGAGAGAGTCAAGGGCGGGTATGGGGTTTTCAACTGCGTGACGGAATACGGAAAGAAATTCCCAGACCGGATCGACAGGTGTTTCGAGACGCTGAGCTACTTCGACACCATGAACATGGCCGACCGGGTAAAGTGCCGCGTGGTGGCCGGGGTTGGCGGCAAGGACCCGATCTGCCCCGCGAAGTTTTATTATGCAACCTATAACCGCATCACCTCGAAAAAAGAGATTTATATCTACCCGCTGAACGGGCATGAAGGCGGTGGTGGTGTTTTCAACGAGATCGGATTGAGGGCGATAAAGGAGTGCGTCGGCTGACGTGTCGCTGCGGGACCGATGGCTAGAGTCGCAATGCATATATAATAAAAAGAGGACGGTCTGTTATGGCCGTCCTCTTTTTATTATGATTGGTAATGCCTTCAGCGCCCGCCGCGCCCTCCCATGCTCATGGTGACACCGCGTTCCTTGGCCCGCTTCTGGAGGGCCATGAAGTAGGCTGTACGCATGGCGCGTTCTTCGGGGGTTGATTCGTCGAGCCGGTTGCGGAAGTGTTCGGTGCGTTTGTCCGGGTCGCTGCTGCGCGCGGGGCGGCCGCCGCCTTCGCGGCCGGAGTTGCTCCCGCCTTGCGCATTTGCATTTGTTGCTTCCTGTGCTTTGCGTTCCGCCATCCTCTTTTCGCGTTCTTTCTGCATCTCAACCATACGGTCGATGCGCTCGTCGAGTTTCTTGGTCTGCTCTTCGGGGGTGAGGGCGAAGAACTCCTTCATCTGCTTGTTCATCTCCGCCTGATGTACCTCCATCGCGGCTGCGCGCATGACGTGGCGGTCTTCTTCCGAGAGCTTTTCCATCTCTTCCCGGCGCTTGCGCCATTCTTCGGCGCGCTGTTTGGCCTCGGCCTCGCTCAGCTGGTTTGAGGAGGAGCGGTCACGGCTGTCGTCGCGGCGGCGCTGGGTGCTGGTGCGGCCGTAGTATTCGAGAACCTTTTTGCGCTTCTCCTCCGGCATCTTGCTGATAGCCTCGAAGTCGGGCTTCTCGGGGAGGTTGGAGGGAAGGGCGTTGCTGTGCCACGACCAGAGGGTGGCCACAACCCAGAAGACGCCGAAAAGTATTCCGCCCGAGCCGAGGGTGACCACGGCCACTACTGCCGCGGGGCTGGTCTTGAGGTTTTTAAGCGTTTTTGCCAATCCGTTGCCGGAAGATTTTCTGCCATGCCCGTACTTTGTCAGGATAGCCATTTTATATCCCTTCACTTACATGGGTTTTACTACAGTATCCATAAAGAGGATGCTGCGTGATCCTTTTTCGCCTTCGGGCCCGTGGAAGGCCTCGTAATCCCAGAGCACCCGCACCTCAGACTCCTTGCGAGGTGTGCCGCCGAAATGGGACTGGCATGCTTCGCGCCGGTTCTTTCCATTGAGGAATACGCTCCACTCGTAGCTAGATTTCTCCTTGGTGTAATATCCTGATTCGTCTCCGGGGCAGCGGAAAACCTCGGTAGTGTCGGAAAGGTACGGAG